>DASZFO010000160.1 GCA_035939775.1 Pirellulales bacterium
GGTCGGGCAACAGGTCGGCGGCATCTACATGGCCAGCCTCGGCCGCACGCCCCAGTGGTTCGGCGAAGGGGCCGGCGGCGCGATCGGCTTGCAGATCGACAGCAAAGACCCGCGGCTCAAGTCCTGGCTGGGTGCGATCCCCCAAGTTTTGTCGAGCGGCGTCAAGCCCGACGGCTTTCTGGCCCGCTCGCTCCCCGAGGAAGAAAACGAAGTGCTCGCGATGGGCTTCGTCAAAGCGCTGATGGGTCCATCGTCGAAGTTCAATTCATTGCTCACCGGCCTTCGGCAAGGCACGGACTTCGAAACGGCCTTCCACCGCGCTTATAACGCCACGCCCAAACAAGCGGCGGCCATTTGGGCGGCGCGGAAATAGACCGTAGCTGGATTCGCTCGCCGTAGCCGTAGGGTGCGTCAAGGCTCGTCGGAGACGCACCGTGGTGTGGCTCGCGGCCGATTGTCACGGCAGGTTCCGGTGCGTCAGCGCGGACTTGACGCACCCTACCGCTGCTCGGAATTCTGGCGAATTCCGCTACACCGTGCGCGGCGCGGGGGATGCGACCGCGTCGGCCGGGACCAGCACCAGGTTCTGGCTTCCCGAGCGGAAGCCTTCCAGATCAAGCGCGAGGTATTTGAATCCAAGGCGCTTGAGTTCGGCGACAAGCTGGCTGCGGAACGGTTCTTGGCAGAGCATTGTGATCGCGTCGGCAGGGACTTCGATGCGGGCCAGGTCGCCCCTGTGATAACGGACGCGCAGTTCGCGCAGGCCGGCGCCGCGCAAGAATCGTTCGGCGCCGTCGATCATCGCCAGTCGCTCGGGTGTTACCTCTTCGCCATACGCGATTCGGCTCGATAGGCAGGGCATGGCGGGCTTATCCCAGATCGGCAGTTGCCATTCGGCCGCCAGCGCCCGCACTTCGCGCTTGCCAAAGCCGCATTCAATAAGCGGGCTGCGCACGGCGTGCTCGGTGGCGGCGGTCATGCCGGGGCGGTAATCGCCCATGTCATCGAGATTCGCCCCATTGACGATCACCGCCAGGCCCAACCGCCGGGCGACCGGTTTGATCTTGCCGTACAACTCGCTCTTGCAGAAATAGCATCGGTCAGGGCCATTTTTCAGATAGTCGGGATCGGAGAATTCGGCCGTTTGCAGCACCTCGTGCCGAATGCCAATCAGCCGGGCCAGTTCGCGGGCTTCGTCCAATTCGCCGGTTGCGAGACTATCACTCGCGCCGGTGACCGCCATGGCCCGGTCCCCCAGCGCCAACTGCGCCGCCTTGGCGACCACCGTGCTATCCACGCCCGCCGAGAACGCCACGGCACAACTGCCGTACCCGCGAATCAGTTCGATGAGTCGAGGCGCTAGGGTCTCGGGATTCGGGGCTCGGGAATGCGCAAGCGGAAGCGGAATGTGATCCGATTCGTCCGTCGTTTTGAAATTGTCGCTTGTCACTTGCCACCCGCAACTTGTCACTCGCCGGTAGAGCGCAAAAAACGGCAGGTTCTCCGCCGCAATGCCGTGGCGATGGGGAATCAGGCGAGCCCGTTAGCATAAAGTGGGGCGCCTTGGCTCGGTTTGGTGTGATCCGCTCGCGGCGGCTAGACACGCGGCCGAACTATCGGGGCCCCAACGGGCTGATTTAAGGGCTCAACCCATTGTATCCATCGGCAGCACGAACATGGCAGAGGACCTGCCGTCTGGGACGAGATCGTAGCAGGGGCATTCGTGCGGGACAAGACAAACACCAATCACTCGCCGGTATCGCGGGTGAGCGGCTCCATCACCTTCGTATTGCGTTCGACCGCCAGGACAATCGTGCGCTGCTCGACGCCGTCTTTCGTGCTGGCGGTGAGCGGGATTACCTGTCGACGGTTTGGCAGATCGAGCCGGACGGAAAAGCTGCCGTCGGGGCGGAGCTTGAGCGGCTCGCCGTGTAGGGCCACCAGAGCGTCGGCATGCGTCGTGCCGTGGATCACAATCTCGGCCTCGACTTGAAACCGCAGATTGTGGTCGCGGGGCAAGAGCCCCTCGACCCCGGCCCCGAATCGATTGCCGTTGGGCGGGCCCATCGGGCGACGCAACCGCTCTTCAAAGAGTTCCTGCAGGTCGTTGCTCCCCTCGGTCGCAAAACCGCCGCTCATGGCGTAAATCTTGTCGCAATCGGCCAACACGTCGTTCCAATGCGCGTCGAGCGAATCGCTCGCCGCCCCGGCTGGCGTAGTCACGACGTTGCTGCGGGCCAACGAGAAGAACTTGCCGTTCGTCCCCAAATAACCGATCTCCAAGCGATACGTCTGCGGCGGGCTATGCACGTCGACATACCAATTCTTCACACCGCCATGAATCGGGATTTCCCTGAGCACCCGCTCGGAAGTGGTCGTATTGCCGTTGGAGGCAACCACCAGCACCCGCAGCATCGGCCGGGCCTGATGCCAATCGCGCCCCAGGGCCGCTTGAGCCCGAGCGATTCCGTGGGGCGTCAGTTCCCAATAGGCATGAAGCCAATACGGCCCACGAACCATCACGACGAGCCGGTCCTTGGACGACCCGTTGAGGCGGCCGTTCGGCTGGTCGAAGGCCAGATTCTTCGTCCGGCTCAGGCGGACCTTGGCCTGTTCGATTTTATGGGCGATCCGCGTCTTCTTCGCCAATCGTTGCGATGAGGCGCGCCGCAACGAGACTCCGTTGCGGCCCGCGGAAGCCGAGCCATTCTTGGCGGCTACGGCGCTTCGCGATCGGGTTGTAATCTTTTTTGCGACCTTGCTTTGAGCGGACTTGGCCTTTGCAATGCGCAACAGGGCGCGCACAAGTTGATCCTTCCGCATCGCATGCCAGCCGTTGACGCCGCGGCGCTTGGCGAGCTGGGCAAGATCTTTGATGCTGTAATTGCGTAGTGTGGACGCGGTCATGAAGGGGACATCCTCCGCTTTGCTAATTGCCGGCCGGGTGGAGGCCGATCAACAAGCAAATTCTGTAATGGGAGTCGTCCCTGACCAGCTCTCACCGACCCCATGCCTCGATAATCCCTACCGAGGGAGGGCAGCACCGACGGCGGGCCGCCACTTGTCTCGCTTGCACCGCCCGGCATTCTCCATCGCTGTTTATTTCGCCGCGCACGGTTCGCGGTCGGTCAATGGGGAACGGGCAATTCCCGCTAAATTTAGTTCGCTTGGCTCAGTCCAATTATTTGGATGCACGATCGGCGGAATCAGTTCAGGCTTTAATGTACTTGAATTGGCCGAGAAACGCAACGCTTGGGCCGTCGCGGCACACGTGACAATCGAACTTCGACGCCACCTAATGGATGGCGGCATAGGAGGTTGCGTCGTGGCACAAGAAATGTTTGCGGCTGGGCAGCGTAAATCGCAAGACGTCGGAGTCTCGCACGGGGTTTGTCGGAAATCCGGGTGAATTCCACTACTCGACAATGCTCGCCCACAATCGCCCGATGGAAAGTCGGACTTGCGCCCTCTCAGACGGCCCTCCACGCGGCCGATCTTGCCGCCGCAAGATATTTGTTTAGAATGGGTTGAGTGACATTGTGAAAAAAATCACGAATTTCGCGGCGAGTGCGTTGACGCCCCAGGAATCGTGCATTAGATTAAGCACCTCTTGGGATTAGTTTGTTGCCCGCTCGATCAAGGTTTTGGCGCTTGCTCGCGGTCAAACTCATCTTGGCCGCCGGCTTTTCGGGTGAGATCGCGAACGTCCGCTTCAGCGAGTTGGAATCGTGCCGACTTCCGACGACAGGCCTCCAATCGCCGTGGCGATGGAATGGGTAGCGCGGATCGCGGCCGTGGCGCTTGAAATGATCTTGCCGGGATTGGCCGGCAAATGGCTCGACGATCGTTGGCGAACCGAGCCATTGTTGACGCTGATCGGGTTTGGCTTAGGAATGGCAGGCGGCATTTGGCATCTGTTGCTGATGACGGCTTCGACAAAGAACAAACACAAGCCGCCTAAGCAAGATAAGTCGCGAGACGATTGACTTGGCTTTGAAGGATCAAGTTCGTGGGTGAAGGGCTACCAGCAAGCTCGACGGCGGTGGGCGGGCGGCGAGCGCCGAGCTTGGCCTGGGCCTGCGTGCGATTGGCACTGACCATGGTGGCAGCCTATCCCATCGTTGCGCTGATTGGCAGCCAAATGATGAAGATGCCGATTTGGGAAACGGCGGCGCTGGCTGCGGCGATTTGTTGGCTCAGCGCAACGATTGCCCTGATCGCGTTTCACTTCTTTCGACAGCGCGGGAATGGGGCAGCGGGCACTCTGATCGGAACTCTCGTGCGGCTCGGTATTCCCGTGGTCATCGGGATCGCCGCGACCAACGCTGGTGGAAAGCTGAGGGATGAGGGCTTCTTCGGTCTGATCGTCGTCTTCTACATGGTTGCGTTGGCGGCCGACACAATTCTTGCATTGGCGTTAGCTCGCCTTCCCGCGAGCGGCGGAAGAAACGGTATGCCGCATGGCTGAGTCCATTCTGCACATCAAGGATAGCTACTTCTTCGAAGTGCCGAGGTTCATTGCGCGCTGGTTTGATTGGAATTCGCTCGACCAAGTGCCGAAATGGCTGCGGGACGCCCATCCCGAGCTTAAAAACATACAACAGTGGAACGAGGCATTGGCTGGCAAAATTCTCATTCCGCAATGGTTCGGCACTCCAAGGAACCTATACGAATCCGCGAGCGGCTTCTGCCTTTCCAAGTTCATGATCTTAGAACTTGTGGCCTGCGTCATCCTGGTGGTCTTTTTCGTGCGGCTGGCGCAAAAGGTTCGCAAGGGAGGCGTGCCTCGGGGCAGTCTTTGGAATATGGCGGAGGCAATCCTGGAGTATTTGCGCGACAATGTCGCACGGCCGGCGATCGGGGTACACGACGCGGATCGCTTCGTGCCGCTGTTGTGGACGGTTTTCCTGTTCATCCTCACGTGCAATTTGCTCGGGATGATCCCCTGGGCCGGCTCGCCGACGGGGTCGTTTGGAGTGACGCTTGCGCTGGCGGCCGTGACCTTCGCCACGGTGTTGATCTCCGGCATGATCCGGTTCGGCGTCGTCGGCTATTGGCTCAATCAAGTGCCGCACATGGAATTGCCGCTCTTGTTCTATTTTCTGATCCCGATCATCTGGTTGATTGAAGTCGGAGGAATGTTCATCCGGCACCTCGTCCTGGCCGTCCGACTTCTAGCCAATATGGTGGCTGGCCATTTGGTGCTGTTAGCGATTCTGGGAGTGATCGCCTTGGCCGCCGGAAGCAGCCCTGGCCAATGGGCGCTGGTAACGGTGATTGCCGTGGTCGGTTCGGCTATGTTAAGTTTGCTGGAACTATTCGTCGCGTTTCTGCAAGCGTACGTGTTCACTTTTTTGTCGGCCCTGTTCATTGGCATGGCGATTCACAAGCACTAATTCCGAATCGCGAAGCCATCGAACTGACGAATTCGAAATCTCGTTAGGAACCTTTGCAATAAGGAGAGTAACCTGTGAGCAAGTTAGTTCAGATCGTCTCGACTGCGTGTTCCATATTGTTGCTGGCGGCGACCCCGGCTATGGCCCAGACCTCGGGCCAGGCTTCGCTAATCAGCTTCGGCGGCGCGATCGGCTGCGGGCTGGTGGCCATCGGCTCGGGGCTGGGTATCGGCAAGCTGGCCGCCAGCGCCGTGGAGAGCATGGCCCGGCAGCCCGAAGTGGCCGGCACCATCCAAACCGCGATGATCATCGCTGCCGCGTTGATCGAGGGTTTCACCTTCTACGCTTTGTATATCTGCTCGACGCAGAACCCTTGGGCTAAGTAGTCGTTATTGTGAGGAAAGCAGTGATGATGTGCTCTTATGGGATCCGTTTGTCGACGGTCGCTGTTGCGCTCGCCATAGCCGGCACGATACCTGCCAGAGCCGCAGTGGATGCTCCTGCGGCGAAGGACGCAAGCTCGGCTGAGGCGGCGCGCGCGGCGTCACCGGAGGCGAGGGCTGGCGCGGAACATGAGGGTCATTTCGGCGCGCCTGCGACGGTCCAGGGTCCCGAGGAGTTCAAGTCTGATCTGGCCATCTACACCTTCATCGTTTTCCTGCTCCTTCTGGCGATCCTCTGGAAATTCGCCTGGGGGCCGATCGTGGCGGGGCTCGAAAAGCGGGAGCAGGGGATTGCCGAGAATATCGCCGCCGCCCAGCGGGCTCACGAAGAGGCCAAGTTGTTGTTGGCCGACTACGAGCGCAAGCTGGCCGGGGCGGCCGATCAGATCCGCGTGATGATGGAAGAGGCCCGCAAAGAAGCCGAAAAAACCAAGGTGCAAATCATCGCCGAAGCCAAGGAGGCGGCCAAGCTCGAATTCGACCGCAGCAAGCGCGAGCTGCAGCGGGCGACCGATCAGGCGCTCAAGGAACTTTCCGAGCGGGCGACGAATCTGGCCGTCGATCTGGCCGGCAAGATCGTGCGGGCTCAACTGAGCCACGCCGATCACGCCCGATTGGTGCAAGAGGCGATGAGTGAGTTCGTGGCAAGTGGGCCTAGCGTGAATTGAGTTGAGAGTGCAAGTTGCCGGTGACGATGAACCGAACCAAAGTGCGAACTCCTCTCCCTTTGGGAGAGGTTGGGTGAGGGTGAAGTGTTTTGGGTGTTCCCCTCACCCCAGCCCTCTCCCAGAGGGAGAGGGAGCCAGTCAAGGGCGATTCGAGCGAGAGGGAGCCGTTCAATGGCGATCCGGAAGGTCCGCCCTGCGGAACATCGATGACTAAATCTGCGAAACGAACGTTCTCGAATCCCTACGTCAACGTCGGCGCCCAGCAGGTGGCAACGGTGTATGCCAGCGCGCTGGTGGATGCGGCGGAGGCGGCTGGCAAGACCGAAGCCGTGATGAGCGAGCTGGACAGCTTCATCGCGGACGTGCTCGCCGTCGTGCCGCACTTCGAGTCGGTGCTCGGCTCGGCGCTTGTCTCGGCGGACGAGAAGAACGCGTTGCTCGACAAGGCGCTCCGCGGGCAGGCCTCGCCGGTTTTCCTGAACTTTCTCAAAGTCGTCGCGCGTCACGGCCGGCTCGACATCCTGCGGCCGATCCACCAGGCGGCGCACACGCTTTTCGACCGGATGCGCGGCGTGACTCGCGTGCAAGTCGCCTCGGCTTCGGAGCTGGACGACGGGCTGACGCGGCAGTTGACCGATTCGGTCCGCAAGATGCTCGGCGGCGTGCCGATGCTCGAAAAGGAAGTCTGGCCGGAATTGGTCGGCGGCATGATGATGCGCGTCGGCGACACGGTCTACGACGCCTCGATTTCCACCCGCCTCGAAAGAATTCGCCAAACGATGATCGATAGGAGCGTCCATGAGATTCAAAGCCGACGAGATCGCTTCAGTTCTGCAGAAGGAAATTGAGCACTACGAGTCCCAGATCGACGTCCGCGAGGTCGGGCGCGTCTTGGAAGTCGGCGACGGGATTGCGCGCGTCTACGGCCTCACCGGCGTCATGGCCGGCGAGATGGTCGAGTTCCCCAACGGCACGATCGGGCTGGCCTTCAACCTGGAGGAAAACTCCGTCGGCGTGATCATCCTCGGCGATTTCTTGCAGATCACTGAGGGAGACGAGGTGAAGAGCACCGGGCGGCTCTTGAGCGTGCCGGTCGGGGATGCCGTGATCGGCCGGGTGGTCGATCCACTCGGCCAGCCGCTCGACGGCAAAGGCCCGATCGTCACCAGCGAGCGCCGTCAGGTCGAGAGCAATGCCCCCGGCGTGTCGCAGCGGGCGCCGGTCCGCGAACCGCTGCAAACGGGCATCAAGGCGATCGACGCAATGACTCCCATCGGCCGCGGCCAGCGCGAGCTAATCATCGGCGACCGCAAGACGGGCAAGACGGCCATCGGGATCGACGCGATCATCAACCAGAAGAACTCCGACGTGAAGTGCTTCTACGTCGCGGTCGGACAGAAAGATTCGACCGTGGCCAACGTGATCGAAGCGCTGCGGAACCACGGGGCGATGGACTACACGACGGTGATCATCGCCGGCGCGAGCGCCCCGGCTCCGCTGCAATACGTCGCGCCGTATGCCGGCACGGCGATGGCCGAGTATTTCATGTACAACAAGGGGCATGCCCTGATCGTGTACGATGACTTATCGAGGCAGGCCCAGGCTTATCGCCAGTTGTCGCTCCTGATGCGCCGCCCGCCCGGCCGCGAGGCCTATCCGGGCGACGTGTTCTATGCCCATAGCCGGCTGCTCGAACGCTCGGCCAAGCTGAGCAACGAATTGGGAGGCGGCTCGCTCACTTCGCTCCCCATCATCGAAACGCTGGAAGGGGAAGTGTCGGCCTATATTCCGACGAACGTGATTTCGATCACCGACGGGCAGATTTATTTGCAGCCCGATCTGTTCTTCCGCGGTCAGCGGCCGGCGATGAACGTGGGCATCTCGGTTTCGCGCGTCGGCGGGGCCGCCCAGGTCAAGGCAATGAAAAAGCGCGAGGTGGCCGGCGGCTTGCGATTGGCGCTGGCCGCGTTTCGTGAGCTGGAAGCCTTCGCTCAACTAGGGACCGATCTCGATCCGGCCACGCAGGCGCGGCTCGACCGTGGCTATCGCATGGTGGAGATTTTGAAGCAGGGGCAGTATTCGCCGATGGACGTGATCGACGAGGTGCTGATCATCTTCGCCGGCAACGGCGGCCACTTGGACGACGTGCCCTTGAACCGCGTCGCCGAGTGGGAGCGCGATTTCCTGATCTTCATGCGCGACCAGAAATCGGCGATCCGCAACAAGATCGCCGACACCAAAGACCTCGACGACGCCACGATGGCCGCGCTCTCCGCCGCGATCGGCGAATTCAAGGCCCAGTTTGCCACCAAGAAAAAAGAAGCCGCGGCGGCAGCGAAATGAGAACCTTCGTACTTTGTACTTCGTCCTTTCCGAGCCCCTAGCCCCGAGTCCCGAGCCCCGGCCCCATGGCTAAAGCCCGCGCCCTCGATAAACGCCGCAAGTCGATCCGCAACATCCGCAAGATCACGCGGACGATGGAGCTGATCGCCACTGCGCGGTTCAAGAAAGCGATGGATCGGGCCCATGCGGCCACCGCCTACACGCGGCGGATCACGCAGTTGGTTTCCGATCTGGCCAACAGCGGCCTCGAAGTAACGCACCCGCTGTTGGAAGGGCGCGACGAGACCAAGCGGGCGATCCTGCTCGTGCTCACCGGCAACCGGGGTCTATGCGGCGGTTACAATTCGAACGTCGTTCGCCAATCATTCGCGCGGTTCAACGAACTCAAGGCCGCCGTGCCACACCTGGAGATCGAAATCTCCGGCAAGCGCGGCATCTCGGCGTTTCGCTATCGCGGAGTCACGCCCGCCGAGAAATACACCCAATTCGAAGACAAAGTGACGTTCGCCGAGATCGATGCGCTGGCGAAGCGGTATCTTGCGGCCTACGCGGCGGGTTCGCTCGATCGGCTCGACGTGGCGTACATGCAGTTCCATAGCGTGAGCCGCCAAGCGGCGGTGGTCGAGACGCTGCTGCCGCTCGGCTCGCTGGCCGGGGCTGGCGCGGCGGTCGGAGGTCGGACGTCGGAGGTTGGAGGAGGCGCCGAAAAGTCCGGCGACGGGAAGGTCGCAGCCGGCGCGGCCTCGCACGGGCAATCGCAATATGAATTCCTCCCGTCCGCGGCCAGCATTTTGGAAGAAGTCGTGCCGACCAGCTTCAAGGTCAAGCTGTTCAAGTGCTTTCTCGATTCGGCCGTGAGCGAGCAGATCGCCCGCATGGTGGCCATGAAATCGGCCACCGAAAACGCCGACAAGATGATCAAGAGCCTCAGCCGCGCCTATAATCGGGCCCGCCAGAGCCAGATCACCGGCGAGATCATGGAAGTGCTCGGCGGCGTCGAAGCGTTGAAGGGCTAAATGTCGAATGACGAATGTCTAAAGAATGACGAAGCACTAATGACGAATCGCAAGCGGCACGCGAAGCGTGCTTTGCTTCCCTTGTCCCGAGTCCCTAGCCCCTAACCTCCCTCCCATGGCTCAAGCAACCGCGCCGAAAACGAATTCCCAGCCCGCTCGCGCCACGGCCAAGAACGTCGGCCGCGTGACGCAAATTATCGGCTCGACGTTCGACGTCGAATTCGCCGAGGATAGCCTTCCGGCGATCTACAACGCGCTGAAGGTGAAGTCCGATTACAAAGGCGTGCATCTCGATCTGACTGGCGAAGTGCAGCAGCACCTCGGCGGTGGCCGCGTGCGGTGCGTCGCCTTGGGAGGCACCGACGGCATGGTCCGCGGTCAGGAGTGCCTCGACACCGGTTCGCCGGTGAAAGTTCCGGTCGGAAAAGCCACGCTCGGCCGCGTGTTCAATCTGGTCGGCGAGCCGGTCGATGGCCGCGGCCCCGTGCAAGCCGACGAATGGTGGCCGATCCATCGCGACCCTCCACCCGTCATCGAACTTTCGACCAAGACCGAGTTGTTCGAAACGGGCATCAAGGTGATCGACTTGCTCACGCCGTTCGTCCGCGGCGGCAAGGCCGGATTGTTCGGCGGGGCGGGCCTCGGCAAGACGGTCATTCTCACCGAGCTGATCGCCCGCATCGCCAGCGCCCACGGCGGCTTTTCCGTGTTCGCCGGCGTCGGCGAGCGGACCCGCGAGGGGACCGATCTCTGGATCGAGATGCAGGAGGCCAAGATCGGCGACACCGGCCGCAGCGTCATCGAGCAGACTACGATGGTGTTCGGCCAGATGAACGAGCCGCCGGGAGCGCGGTTGCGCGTCGCGCTATCTGCCCTGACGATGGCCGAATACTTCCGCGACAAGACCGGGACTGACACGTTGTTGTTCATCGACAACATTTTCCGCTTCTCGCAAGCGGGCAGCGAAGTCTCCGCGCTCCTGGGCCGCATGCCGAGCGCGGTCGGCTACCAGCCGACGCTCGGAACCGAGATGGGCGCCTTGCAAGAGCGAATCGCGTCGACCAACAAGGGGGCGATCACCTCGGTGCAGGCCGTGTATGTGCCGGCCGACGACCCGACCGACCCCGCCCCCGCGACCGCGTTCGGCAACCTCGACGCGTTCTTGTATCTCGAGCGCTCGATCTCGGAAAAGGGCATTTACCCGGCGGTCGATCCGCTGGCGTCGTCGAGCCGCATCCTCGATCCGCAGTATGTCGGTGAGCGCCACTACGCGATCGCCCGCCGCGTGCAGCGCACATTGCAGCGCTACCGCGAATTGCAAGACATCATCGCGATCCTGGGGATCGACGAGTTGAGCGAAGAAGACAAGCTCGTCGTTCACCGGGCCCGCCGCATGGAGATATTCCTGTCGCAGCCGTTCCTCGTCGCGGAGGTGTTCACGGGTAAGCCGGGAGAAATCACGCGGCTCGAAGACACGATTCGCAGCTTCGAGGAGCTGGCCGACGGCAAATGGGACCACCTGCCAGAGGATGCGTTTCGCTATGTCGGGCCGATCGAGCAAGCTGAGGAGCAGGCGAAGAAGCTGGCGAAGAAATAGGAGTTCGGAGGTCGGAAGTCAGAGGTCGGAAATGTTATGGTTGAGCGACACAATAAAGGCGAAGCGCCCGGCGCCCGCGCGGTGCATTGCAGCGTCGTGACTCCAGAGGCGACTGCGCTGGAAACGATTGCCAACTTCGTCGCCCTGCCGCTCTACGACGGCGAGATCGGCATCGCGCCGGGACATAGCCCATTTATCGGCCGTCTGGGCTACGGCGAGCTGCGGGTCGTCGAGGGCTCGCAAACGCACCGGTATTACGTCGACGGCGGCTTCGTTCAGGTGGCCGACAATGTGGTCTCCGTGCTCACCAACTATGCCGCTCCTGCCGAAAAGCTCGATTCGAACCAGGCCCGCGAGCAGCTTACTTCGGCCCGAGCCCGAGCGGCCAACTCCCCGGAAACGATCGAGGCCCGCGACCGCGCCGAGCTTCAGGCGCGGGCCCAATTGCGGCTGGCGGAGAAGGCGGGGAGATAGGGGTTACGGAAGTACGAAGTACAAAGTATGAAGCTTATGGCCCGCGGCGCGACATTCCGCGTTCGTCGTTCGTTTGACGTTCGTCATTCGACCGCTCCCACCGTTCAGGTTTAGCCAACCGGCCTGCTCGCTATTTTGCGCCGCGGATTCAATCTCTTGCCGGCGTAATGCGGTTTACCTCGTCCGGCCGGAGTGCCGAAACGAGTTTAGCGAGAGCGTCCGCGCTGCGGCGCGACGGAATCTCACGACCCGGCCCCCGAGAATTGCCCGATGAGCCCTCCCTTCTACCGACACGACCGGCCGCATCTTTTGAGAACCGGCAGCGGGCGGGGGTTGCTGCAAGTGGATTTGGAAATTCTGCGGGGCCGGGCCCAGAATCGAGTCCGGCCCATCAAAGTTCCCGCGTTCCTGATCGGCAGCGCCCCCGACTGCGATCTGGTGCTTGGCGACAACCGCTTTCCCGAGGCCCATTCGTATTTGCTGCTTTCGCCGAACGAAGTGTCGCTGCGCTGGCTGGGGATTGGGCCGGAGGTGGCCGTCAACGGCGAGCCGATCCAGAAAGCCCGGCTTCGCGACGGCGATCACCTGCGGATGGGACCCTATGAGTTCCGAATTTCGATTCGCCTGATTGCGGCCCCACCGAACGCTTCGGAGCCGCAAATCCTCCGCCTGGGCCGTCGTCCGCCGGACGATTTGGGAACGGCCGCCGGCGAGATTCGCGGGCTGTTGGCCGAAATTCGGCAGGCGAGCGAGGGAGACGGGACGGGGCTGCGCCGTTTCGTCCGAGCGCGGCGACGGCAAGGCGTCGCCTAACCGCCCGAACCAAATTTTGGATTTTCGAGTTTGGATTTTGGATTGAGTCCAAGATCGAAAGTTCAGATTTGAGATTCTTCATGGCGCTGGCGATAATTTCGGCGAGATTCGGAGTTGGCGGGCAATTTCCCATTAGGGTGTCTTTGTCGGCCGTGGGGGTATCGCCTGGCTGAGAATCCATGCGCAAGGCTGGATACGAACGGGGAGTTGCGGTCGTGCAATCGCCGCTGGAACCGGATGCATTCGTGCGCCAGCTTACGGAATGTCAGCGGCGGTTATACGCCTACATATTCTCGATCCTGCCCGACTTCGTGGCCGCCGACGAAGTGCTGGCCGAGACGAACGTAACCCTGTGGCGGAAATCGGCGGAGTTCCAACCCGGCACCGACTTTGCCGCCTGGGGGATGCGAGTGGCCTACTTCACCGTATTGGGCTACCAGAAGAAGCGCCGCCGCGATCGCCATATCTTTAGCGGCGATCTCCTGGACGAAATTGCGGCCGAGGCCGTCGAGTCGCTCGACCGTGCAGACGACGAGCGAGCGGCGCTGCGGTCGTGCATCGAAAAGCTGCCCGGCGACGACCGTCAGCTCGTTAGCCTGAGATACCGAACGGGAACTTCGGTGCAAGATATCGCGAAGCAAAGGAATAAGACCCCCGGCGCGATCTCCTCGGCATTGTATCGGATTCGCAATGCGTTGGCGGACTGCGTGGAGAGGACCTTGCGGCTGGAGTCGTCGTCATGAGCGAAGAGCAATGCGCCCCGGATCGATTGCGGCCGCTGTTGGTCAATCTTCTCGACGGAGAACTGACCGACGATCAGGTCGCCGAGTTGCAAACGGTGCTGCGTGAAGACGCTATGGCGCGGCAATTCTATCTCCGTCACATCAAGACCCACGCGATGCTTCATTGGGATCACGCGGGGTTGCCGGCAGCGCTCACGCCGGCGGTGCTTGAACCGGCTGCTCTCAATTCGCCGGCGGTCACTCCGCTGGCAGAAGAGTTGTCAGCGGGCAACTCGTCGGCGCGCAATCCGGCAGTCCCAAACGCCATGCCGACTCCGCTCTCGCTGCCCACGTGGCCGATCCCTGGTGGCTCGATCGTCTCGTCGTTCCTGACGTTTGGCCTCGGTTTTGTCGCCCTGCTGGGAATTGGCGCATGGCTCGTCGCGATCGTTTTTCACCGTGACCCGCCCGACGGCGGCAAGGCGATCTCGGCCGCGAAGCCCCAAGAAACTCGACTCGCAACTCCCGTGGCCAAGCCGGCGGGGCCACTAGTGGCTCGGCTTACTTTGGCCGACGGCTGCCGTTGGCTAGACGGGCAGGATTCGCCGGAGCCGGGTGAGGCACTGGCGGTTGGACGATCGCTCCATTTGGCGTCCGGAGTGGTGGAGATCACGTACGACATCGGGGCCAGAATCATTTTGCAAGCCCCGGCGGCTTTTGTCGTCGAGTCTCCCAAAAGCGCCCGCCTGGAGATGGGCAAGTTGACCGCTGAGATCAATTCGCCGAATGCCCGCGGCTTCAAGGTCCTGACTCCCGACGCGGCCTTGGTCGATCAAGGGACCGAGTTCGGCGTTGAAGTCGCTCCGGACGGGAGTAGTAGGGTTCATGTTTTCAAAGGCGAAGTCGACGTCACCGTGAAGCCCAAGGGGGGTGAATCGCCGGCGACCCAACGATTGACGGCGAACGCCGGCGCCCGCCTCGAGCGCGATGCGCCGAACGTCACGCTCTTCGAGGAAACCGGCGAATCGTTCGTCCGCAACATGGACGAGGTCCATCGGAACCCGCACGTCGTCGCATACTGGCGGTTCGAGGATCATCCCGTCGGCGCCGTTGTCCCCGATACTCAGCAAAACACGAGAACGGTTCACGGCACGATCGATTCGTCGTTCAACGGAAACGATCTGTTCGCCCATATTCCGAATAGCCAGCCGAAGTTTTCCGGCGACGTGCCCGCCGGTACGGTGCCGCACACCGGCCAGCCGAATCTGGCGTGCCTGGACAATAGCGAGCCGATTTCGAACGTCCACACGCGCGACGTATACACGCGCTCGGCCTTCAGCCATGCTTCGCCGATCGACATCCAGAAAATCACCCCTGCCCAATGGACAATCGAGGCCTCGATCAAGGCGCTCAAGATGAAGGCGGCGGCGCAAACATTCGTCGGCCGCGACGCGGCGCCGGCGTTTCCAATCGCCGACGTGCCGCCGCGGCTCGCTTTTCAGATCAACGCGGAACATCGGCTGGCCATTCACTTTCGCGATGAGGAAGACCGCCTGCACGAGACCGTCGCCGCGAGTTTGGACCTGAAAGAAGGCCAGTGGTATCACGTGGCTGCCGTGAGCAACGGTCGTGCTCTAGTGCTCTATGCCGACGTGCTTGACGGCGCGGGATACCGGCTGGTCGCCAAGACCGACCTGCCGGCGACGGGCGCTACGGCCCTGGGCAACGGCAGCGATGACGCCGAATGGTCCGTTGGCCGCGGCAAGATCGCCGGTCATCCGGGCGAATGGTTTCAGGGTTGGATCGACGAGGTACGAATCAGCGACATCGCCCTTGACCCTTTGGAGTTTCTGTTCTCCGCCAAGAAGAAACCTTAGAGGAGTTCTCTGCCACGCACGCGTCTTTTTTGGGAACGCGGAAGCCATTCGGCGCCAATCTCGCGTTGGCTGCGTTCTCTGAAGAGTCACTTCAATTTCTCATCTTCTGAATTGATTAGGAAAACTCATGAGTCGCCCCATGCCCTTCTCCTGGGAAGATTGCGCCGTCGTCCGTTTGACCCTCGCCCGTCGTTGTATCGCGGTGGCACTGTTCTTGACCGCAATGTTCTTGCCGCGATTCGCCGGAGCGGCGAGTCAAACCTGGGTCGCGGCGCCGACCGATGCCAATTGGACCACGACCACGAACTGGTCGGGCGGCGCAGTGCCGGGTGCGGTGGCCCCGGCCAACGGCGCTCTCAGTCAAGACACGGCGACGTTTAACGCCGCTCTGGCCGCCGGCCCCGGCGGCCCGGGCACCACCATCGGCGGCGCGGACAACCCCATCATCATCGACAACACACGCGACCTCAAATTCTTCCTATTCGACACGGCCAATGTTGGGCCGTATGTATTTGGTGCGGTGGGCACCACGAATCAGTTGCAGCTCACCACCACCGGCGCCACGGGAGGGACTGGCAATATCACGATGAATGCGACCGTGACCAGTCCCGAGACGTTTAACGATCCCATTCTCTTCCGACTCGCATCCAGCACGAACGGCGCTTACACGCTTGTCAACAATTCGGCGACAACGACGGCAACGCTCGACTTTGCCGGCACCATCACGAACGGGTCGGCGAACACTCGCCCACAGACTCTTACGCTCGACGGAGCCAACACTGGCAGCAACACCATCGCGGCGATCTCGGACAGCACCACCGGCGGCACTGGAACCAGCGGCGCCATCGTTCTCATCAAGAACGGCACGGGCACTTGGGTGCTCGCCGGCGCGAACGATCTCCCGCAGAAGACCAGCGCCGGCGTGGCGGCTAGCGCCACGCTCAACGCCGGAACTTTGGAGGTGCAAAACGCCGGCTCGTTGGGAGCCATCACGCTCCCGGTGATCAACGCCGGCACCTTGCAGATCGACGGTGTCACGCTCAATCAAAATGCGCTCGCGCTGAACAACGGCGGCACGATCCGAATGAACGGAAGCGGGACGGTTAATGGAGTCACCATCGGAGCGACGGCCGCCAGCGCGACTCTGGCGACGACTAGTGCCACCGACGTCATGACCGTTTCGAATGGGAGCGCAGCCAATAAACTGACCGGCGGCCAGACCTCGACCGTGATGCACGTCGCCGGTCCCGGCACGGTTTCTCTGCCGTTCGCCACCAACTACAAGGGCACCTGGTCGCTCGATGGCGGAATTACCCAACTCGGAGATCCCGCAGCGCTCGGGGCGTCAGCCACTGTCGCCTTCGGCAGCGGCAGCACGGGAACGCTACAGATCAACGGCACTAGCCCGACGCTCCTCGGATTGAACACCAATGCCATTCCCGGCGCGACCGCGGTGGAAAACGGCCCGAACGGCACGGGCACGCTGACCGTCAACAACGCGACGACCAACACGTTCGCCGGCGTCGTGCGCGACGGCGGCAGCGCCGGCGTCAACAGTTTGGCGCTCGTCAAAATGGGAGCCGGAACTTTGGCGTTGACCAATCCCGGTTCCAACACCTATTCGGGCGGCACGACGATCAACAACGGCACCCTGCGCGTGACGAGTTCCTCGGGCACGGGCACGGGCCTCGTTACCGTCATGAGCGGCGGCACGCTGGCCCGTGCGGGCGTGGGAATGATCAATGTCGGCGGCCTGTCGATCAGCACCGGCTCGGCCCTCACGTTCGAGTTCAACAGCACCCCGGCCAATACCCAAATCATCGTCAATCCGGCCGCGACGTTGACGATCAACGGCGGCGGCGTCAATCTGTTTAACGAAGGTACTCTCTCCGGGATCACTCCCGCCGGCAGTACGGGCACCGTTACCAACTACCAACTGATCGGGTTCTCGGGCGCGATCGGCGGCACCGGACTGGACAGCACTTGGACCACCGCCAGCGCCACCAATCCGCACGTTCTCAATCCGCAAACCGGCTATAGCTACCAGTTCACGACTCCCGGCGACGGCTTCGTCGATTTGACCATGGTCCAACTGACGACGATCTCTGTGTGGAAGGATGCCGACGGAAATTGGTCCGCGCCGGGAAGCTGGACCAGCGGCGTGCCGATGGTTGCCGGCGATTCGGCCCATTTCACCGGCCCGATGACGGCCTCTCACCTCGTCACGCTCGACGCCAACGAGGCGGTCGGCGGCGTGCAGTTCAACGACAAGGGCACCGGGTTCAAATATACGATCGCCGACGGCGGCGCGGGCGGTCCCC
Source organism: Pirellulales bacterium (assembly GCA_035939775.1). NCBI lineage: Bacteria > Pseudomonadati > Planctomycetota > Planctomycetia > Pirellulales > Pirellulales bacterium. Next base: position 17,671 of record DASZFO010000160.1, read on the forward strand.
ACACACTGACGCTCAACAACAAGGGGAGCGGCGCGGCCATCAGCGATTTCGCCGGGAGCCACGAGATCAGCGCCACGCTAAGCTTGGCAGAAGCCACCACGGCCCTGGTGACCAGCGCCAGCGACTCGCTGAAGCTCTCAGGCCCGATTCATGGCGCCGGATCGCTCGCCATGTCGGGCAGCGGCACGCTGATTCTCACCTCAGCGAACAATGATTATGCCGGCGGCACTTCGCTCAACGGCGGCACGATCAACTTCGCGGCAGTCGCCAATCTCGGCGCCGGCGGCATTACGTTTAACGGCGGCACGCTGCAATACGCGGCCGGCAATATGGACGACATTTCCGCGCGGACCGTGACCCTCAATGCCAACGGCGGAACGATCGACACCAATGTCAATAACGTGACGCTCGCCAACTCCATCGGCAACAACGGGGCCGGCGGTTTGACCAAGGCCGGCGCCGGTACGTTGACGCTCGCCGCGGACAGCGCCTACACCGGCCCCACCAACGTCAACGTCGGCACTTTGCGCGTCGGCAACGGTGGGGCCACCGGCGCGCTCGGCGCGGGAGACGTGACCATCGCCGCCGGCGCCGTCGTGGATTTCAATCGGACCGCCGATCTGACGATGTCGCAAAACGTCGGCGGGGTCAGCGGCACGGTCATCAAGGACGGCCCGAATACGCTCACTCTGACTCCAGCCATAGGCAACACCTGGGGCACCGTGGCCGGCGGATTGACGATCAACGCCGGCACGATCAAGCTCGGCGCGGCCACGGCCCTGCCCACCGGCGTCCTGCTCACCACGACCGGAACGGGCACGCTCGATCTCAACTCGTTTAGCTCCATTCTGGGTTCGATCGCCGGAACCACCGGCACGATCACCGACACCTCCACGCCGGCCGTCGTGCCCGTCATCACCACGTTGACGGTCAACTTGGCCGCGGCGACGAATTATGGTGGCGCCATCGCCGGCGTTGTCGCCGGGCAACCGCTTGGCTTGACGGACAGCGGCCCGGCGATGCTGACCCTCACCGGCACGAGCAACATTTCGGGTGGCACAACGGTCAACGCAGGTACGTTGGAGATCCCAGCCCCCGGCGTCGTCACCACCACCAGCGCTCTCGTCAGAGTCGGCGCGACCTTGCTGGTTGACGGCGGCTCGCTGACCTCGAGCGCCCTGTCCGGGGTCGGGTCCAACAACCAAAATGGCGGCACTTTTACGCTCAGCTCCGGCACAGCCACCTTCAACGGTGGCATCTCAACCAACGCCGGCGCGCAGGATGGGGAGCTTATTCAGGTCACGGGCGGGACGTTCACCGCGACCTCCGTCGCGCTCGGGCGCACGGCGAACATCGGAGCACCGAACGCCACGACGTTCATTCCCCCGGCGATCCCCACCGCCTCAGGTTTTTACGTCAACAACGGAATCGTGAACATCGGAACACTGACGATCGGCACTGCCAACTCCACCGCCACCGCGCGCATTGACGGCGGCGCTGCCACTGCCACTGGCGAGGTGTTGATTGGACACCAAGCCAACACTCGTTGGAACTATCTCCAGGTCAACGGCGGCACATTCACCTCCACCGACGCGATCAACGGCATCGTCCTTGGCCAAAACAATAACAACACGGACAACGCCGAGTTGTACTTGTCCGGCGGCGTCACTACCGCGGAGTTGATCGGCTTCGGCACCACGACAGACACTTTGGGAGGCACCGCGAATCTCGTCGTCAACGGAGGCACCCTGTACGTTGGCAGTGGCGGCCTCGTGCTCAACAACACGGCCGGGCTCGTCACCAACATCGTCCTCACCACGGGCACCCTCGGCGCGAAGGCCGATTGGACGACGGCCCTGCCGGTCACTCTCAACGGCGATGCGGTGACCGGTTTTACAATCCAAGCTGCCGATGCGGCGAACGTCGCGCACAACATCAGCCTGACCGGCAACGTGAGCGGCGCCGGCGCGCTCACCAAGACCGGCGCGGGCGTGCTCACGCTCTCCGGTGTGGTAAGCTATACCGGCGCGACCAATGTGAACGGCGGCACGCTGCGGCTAAACGTCGCCTCCGGTTCCGCGCTGGCTACGAGTCCCCCGGTCATGGTGGCGGCTGGCGCTACGTTGGAGCTGGCCGGCCCCGTCTCCGCCTTGGGTGTCGCGGGAGGCGCTCGGACCGCCGTCGCCAACGACGGAAAGCTCGTGGTCTCGGGCACCGGCCAGATCGTGGCAGGCGTCGACAGCATCACGGCCGGCGCGGGAACCGTCACCGTCGACGCCGGCAGCGACCTGACGGCCGACCATATCGTGCAAGGCGCGCTGGTGATCGGCGGCGACGCCACGCACCCGGCCCTGCTGACGATCGATGCCTCCGATTCCAGCGGCAATCCCCTGGCGGCAACAAGCGGCTTCGCCTTAGCCGGCTCGCTCACGCCGAGCGCCCCGTTTGCCGCCGGCGCGCCCGCGTCCGCCAATCTGTTGGCCGTTGAATCATCTGGCAGCGCGGCGGGCTTCGACAATTCGGCGGTCGGCGCCGTCAATCTCGGCGGCAACGCGGCAGTCCCCGAACCGTCGACGCTGCTGCTCCTCGCGCTGGGCGGCCTCACGTTTTGTTTGGGTCGTCGGCTGACACAACAACGGACGATGCTCACAAAACCGTGACCGAATTCGCCAGAATTCTGAAGGGAATCCGCCGCGGCGGATGCCGTTCCGAATCCGTGGCGCGTCGTGCCGCATCACGGTACGCCGCAGAGGGCATTCCCTGCGGACGCGTAGGTCAGGCCTCTGGCCTGACAATCAGCGAGCGCGGCAATTGATGCCGGCGATGCGGGAGAGCGAGGTCGGCTCAATCGGTGTCAGGCCAGAGGCCTGACCTACTTGAGAGCAAGATCTCCGCAAATTCCCCGGCGCGCGACACCGAAAGGTCGCCGCCGGAATCAATGGAGGCGTCCTCGGCCAGCAGATTCAGTAGGGCGTCGTCGATCGCCGGCTGCGTGCCGCTGGAAACGACGGCGTCGACCGCGGCAGCGTCGAATATCGGCTGACGAGATGCGTCCCCGCCGCGCGCCAACGGATTTCCGCGGAAATCGCTAGCGGCAGAGGACGCGGCCGGCAGCGCGTCTGTGATTCCCGAACCGCGCGTCGGCATGTCCCACGCGGCCGTTCGCCCGTTCCATTTTGCCTGGCCGTGCACAATTCCCAAAACAAATGTTCTTAGATCGAAAGCCTGGAAGCTACCAGTCGCCGCCCCACCTTGCGCAAGGGCGGCTGGGCTGCCATTCGGTGGATTCTCGGCGAGAGGAAGGTCACTGGTTGCCGCGATCGGCGGCGCCATGCTCGCGGTAGCTTCGGCGCTCGACGATGCTACGACCAAGGGCGCAGTGATCGCCGGCTGAGACGCCGCACCCGACGCGTCGACTGCGAGCGGGTTGCCGGACGAATCGGACGGCGCGATCGTCAGCGTAGCGGGGCTGCCGGCGCTGCCGCCGATTACCAAGGCGCCTTGAACGATGCAATTGGCCGTGAGGTCGCTCCCGGCATCGATCAGCAAGGTTCCGGCGCCCGTGATGCTGCCGGCTGCCTGATGGGTTCCCGAGACTTCGATGCCCGCAGAGGCCGTGCTGCCATTGGCGATGTTGACCGGGTGGCTGCCGCCGGTGAGATCGGAAACGCTGCCGGCGAGTTCCAGCGTCGCGGCGCCGTCCACATTGAGCGAGATTCCCGAAGCCAAGCCGGGGGGCGCAGACGCCGCGAGGCGCAAGCGGCCATTGGCGACGTGCACGTTGCCGTTCAAGCTGTTCGTTCCCGACAAGGCCAGCGATCCAGCCCCCATCTTGGTGAACACGCTGAAACTGGTCGCCCCGCTGGACGCCGGGGAGTTGACCGTGACACTCTGCGTTGCATCAAGCACGGCGATGACCGGGTCCGAAAGCGCCGGCAACGGCGTGGCCGGAGCGATGGTCTTCGGGCCGGCCGGCAATTGGAAATAGATGGTGTGCGTCGTGCCGGGCATCAATCCGGCATCGAGCAGCGCCTGGCGCAGCGATCCGGCGCCGCTGTCATTGGCGTTCGTGACCGTCAGCGGGTTGACATTGATCGCGACCGAGGCGCTCCCATTGACGAAGTCGGTCGTGTCGGTTGGCGTGAACGTGACGCCCAGCGTTTGATTCTGACCGAGGCTGAGCAGCGTGCCGGCGGGTGGCGTATAGGTGAACGTGCCACCGAGCGGCGAGTTGTTGAACGTCGCCGTGGCATCGAGCTGTGTCGAGCCGAGTGCCGTGCCTAGAGCGACATCGGGCGGATTAGACCAAGTGATGGTCGGCGTCGCCGGAAAATAATCGATCACGTTGCCCTGCATCACAGTGTTGTAGTCGGCAGTGTCCGCGGGAGTGAAGGTGACGCTGAGGGAGTTGTCCGGTTGCGTTGGCAACAGGGCGCCGACACCCGGGTTGTAGACGAACGTGCCCGGAGTGTTGGCGGTGGCGTCGAGTTGGGTCGAAGTTAGCGGCTGTCCGTGAAACAGCCCAGGAGGTTCGGGCCACGTGATTGCCGGATTAGCCTTCGCGACATTGATCGTGACGGAGGCAGCCGCGGGGGCGTAGTCGGCGATGTCCGTGGGAGTGAATGAGACGTTGAGCGTTTGCCCTTGACCGGCGGACAGCACCGCGCCGGCGGCCGGAGTGTAAGTAAACGTGCCGGGCACATTGGCGCTGGCGTTGAGTTGCGTGGAACCGAGAGCCGTGCCATAGACGATGTCGGCCGGATTCTGCCAGGTGATCGTCGAGGCGCCTTTGATGATGTCGAACCGATCGAGCGAAACAGTCGTGCCGCCGCTGGCCGCGTCTTTCATCCCCGTAACGCGGACCACGAACGTGTGGAGTCCCGGCGCCACCAGCGGGCTGGTATAGACCAACTCGCAGTCCCCCGTGCCATCGTTTTCATAGAGGTCGATCATCGTTTCGGGACCGCCGTCGATTGAGACGGCGGCGATTCCACGGTTATTTTTTAGCCCGCCGTAAAACTTGATTTGCAAGCCGTTGAATAGCACCGTTGCCGTATTGTTCGCGGTGCCGGAATTGGTGACGGTGCCGTTATATGCGTTGCGGAGCATCGTGGGAGGATTCGGCCCGCTCAGCGACCAACTGCCAACGAGGTTGACTTGATTCGCGCCTGTGCCGACGGTGGTATCGTCGATCGTCAAAGTTGACGAGATCGTGAACGACGACGAGGTGGCGCCGGTCAAGCTGCCGTCGCTGGCGGCCAGCGTATAGGTTCCGTTCGTGATGATGATCAAATTGTTGAACGTGGCGACCCCAGCCGATGCTTGCGCCGCGGCATTGTTGACTTCGGTGGAGAATATGCCGCTGCTGAGAGTTACGGTCACGGTCGAGGTGTCGCCGGAGATCGTATTGCCGAACTGGTCTTGAACCGCGACCGCCACGGGGCTCAACGCCATCCCAGCGACGGTGCTCGCCGGTTGCTGCGTGAATCCCAACTTCGCGGCCGCCGCGGCAGCGATCGTGAACGAGTTGGAAATGGCGCCGCCGAGCGACCCGTCGGTCGCGGAGAGCGTGTACGTGCCGGCGGCATCGATAAGCAGATTATTGAACGTCGCCACGCCGGAAACGGCCTGCACGGTAGTCGTATTGCTCCCTCCCGCGAAGACGCCGCCGTTGAGAGTCACAGTGACCGGTGACGTGTCGCCCGTGACCGGGTTGCCGAGAACATCCTCGACGGTGACGCTCACGGAATTCAAGGCGACCCCCGCGGTGGCATTGGCGGGCTGCGCGGTAACGGCCAGCTTGCTGGCGGCGGCAACGCTGAACGTGCTCGAAACCGTGGAAAGCAAGCTGCCGTCGGTGGCGGAAAGCGAGTAGTTTCCCTGCGTGTTGATGACCAGGTTGCTGAAGGTCGCCACGCCACTCACGGCTTGAGCCGTGGCCGTATTGAAGCCGCTGGAAAACGTGCCGCTGCTGAGAGTCAGCGTGACCGTCGAGTTACTGCCGGTGGTGAACCCGTTGCCGAACTGATCCTCCACGACGACAGTTACCGCCGGTAGGATCGCTCCTCCCGTTCGAGCATTTTCCGGCTGCTGCCCGAAGGCCAGCTTATAGGCGACCGGAGTGCCAACCAACGGGGTCACACGGTTGCCGGTAGCCGTGTCCGAGGCCGCGTCCGAGATCGATACCGTATTCGAGAGAGTCAGCCCAGTGGGGGAATTATTCACAGTGACGGCGAACACGACCGAGCCAGTGTCTCCGGCGGCGAGACTGCCCACGCTGAACGTGTAGGTGGAACCGGTGCCGTGAACCCATCCGGAAGTGCTATTGGCGGCGTTAAAAGCGGTGTTGGCGGGGACGGTCTCGGTGAGGGCGACTTGCGAGGCGTTGACGCCGGTGGCGCCGACGATGCTGCCGGCATTCTCGTAATTGATCGTGTACGGCAGCACTTGGCTCGGCGCGGCGGTGACGTTTCCCTCGGTGAGCGACACGCGGAGCGCCGACGCCGTCGTCGTCAGCGGTGTGATTTCCACCCGGTCGAGGGCAATCGTGGCGTTTGTCGTGTTCAGGAATTTGAGCGTGTGCGTTCCCGCGCCAAGAGTCGGGGAGGTATAAACCAGAACATCTCCTTCTCCCTGGCCGTCGGGAGAATTGGTGTTATTGGCCAGCGAGACGTTCGTCGCCGCGCCGCCGTCGACGGAGATCGCGACGGTTCCATATCCACTCATTTCATCGGCATAGACCTTGATTTGCGAGCCGGAGAAACTCAGAGTGGCGTAGTCGCCTGTCATGCTGTCGCTGCTAGCGGTCCCTTGGAACGTGCCCATGGTGGACGTCGAAGTGCCCGGCGTCGCGTGCGACCATGCACCGACGTATTGGAACTGATTGGCCCCAGTGCCGATCACGGAATCGTCGACGCTCGCATTCGAAGTTAGCCCGAAAGCCTGAATGCGATCGGTGCCGACGAAAGCCACGCCGCGGGCGACGGCGAGCGTGTTGTATTTTCCGCCCATATCGAGTTGTTGATACGGACTGCTCCACAGCGGCTGCATCGTTAGCGCGTCGTATGCGTAAAGGGTCGGCGCTCCGTTGGAGAAATTGCCGGTTGTCAGCGAGTCTGACCGTTGAACGCCGGCATCGACGACCCACACGATCGGATTCGACGTTCCATTGGCCGTGATGATGCTGGCGCCCGGAAGGCTCAGCGTTTGTGTATTCTGCGTTGCAATCTGGAGAAAGGCATTCTGCCCAGGCGTCGCGACGATCTTGGTGACGACGATGCCGGGCGCCGTCGGAACCGTGGAACTGGCGGTCACTTTTTGCGAGCCG
>DASZFO010000161.1 GCA_035939775.1 Pirellulales bacterium
GCGACAGCCTTAATCCGGTCTTGTAAACGGCATTCCATTGCCTACCTCCCCGTCGATTCCTAGTTTCCATGCACCAACCCCAAAATCCAAACCCGAAGTCATAACCTCAACGTGCCAAACTGCAAAGTGCGGAATGCACCCCAGGTTTTTCTCCGCCCGTTCGTGCAATTGACAAGGGGAGAAAACGGCGGTAGCCTTTAGCGAGTGACTGACTGGTCAGTCAGCTAATTCCAGAGGCAGGGAGTTTCCCGTGAAAACCGCTCGCAATCCTCGACCGGGACGCCCCAAGGACGAATCTCTGTGGGCCAGCCGCACCGATGAAATCCTCGACACGGCGGCCACCATCTTCGCCCAGCATGGCTACCAAGATACTGAAATGCAATTCATCGCCGATGCCCTACAGGTCGGCAAGGGGACCATCTATCGCTACTTCCCCAGCAAGGAAGAGCTATTCCTCAAGGCCGTCTCGCGCGGCATGGATCGGCTCCGGCAAGCAGTTAAGGCCGCTTACGAGCCGATCGAAGATCCGCTCGAGCGCATGACTGTCGCGATCCATGCCTATCTGACGTTCTTCCGCAACCATCCGCAGTATGTCGAGCTGCTGATCCAGGAGCGGGCCCAATTTCGCGATCGAAAGAAGCAGACGTACTTCGAGCATCGCGAGAAGAACATCGGGGAATGGCGGCAAATGTACGCCGATTTGATCGCCGAGGGACGGTTCCGCGACGTGCCGGTCACCCGTATCCTCGACACGGTGAGCGACTTGGTTTACGGCACGATGTTCACCAACTACTTTACCGGCCGCCATAAGCCGCTCGAGGCCCAAGCCAAAGACCTGGTGGATGTGTTGTTCTTCGGGATTCTCAGCGACCGGGAACGAACTGTGCGGCACGATGGCGATGTGTCGCTGTCGACGCCGCTGTCGAACAACGGCGACGTGCAAGCGAACGGCAAATGATGATTTCAAATCGAGAATGAAGCCATGAAGTCGATCCATTGGACCATCCTGATGTTGTCGAGCGTGGCGATTGTGGGCTGTCAGCAGGCCCAGTCGCAAACGCCGCCGCCTGCCCCGCCGAAGCCGCCCGAGGTCTTCTACACGATGCCGCAGATGAAAGAAGTCACCGACATCGAAGATTTCACCGGCCACACCGAGGCGGTCAAGATGGTGCAAGTGCGCTCCCGGGTGTCAGGCTATCTCATGAAGGTGAACTTCGTGGACGGCGCGGACGTCAAGGAAGGGGACGTGCTATTTCAGATCGACAGCCGGCCCTACGTCGCCGATCTGGAAAACAAAGAGGCCATGGTCGCCCAGAACGAGCGGCATACCGAACGGCTGAAGGCGGACTACGACCGTGGGCTAAAGATGCTGGCCAGCAAGGCGATTAGCCAAGAAGTGTTTGATCAGTACCACTTCGACTATATCGAATCGCAGGCCACCTTGCGGGCCACCAAGGCCAGCCGCGACATTTCGCAGCTCAACGTCGATTTCACGAAAGTCACGGCGCCCATCAGCGGCAAAGTCAGCCGCCGTTTGGTCGATCCTGGCAACCTGGTGCTGGCCGACAACACGGAGTTGACCACCATCGTCTCCGAAGACCCGATCTACGGCTACTTCGATATCGACGAGCATACGCTCCTCAAGGTCCGCCACCTTATCAAGGAAAAGAAGATTGGAAAAGAAAACGATTCGCCGGTAATGCTCGCACTTTCCGACGAAACCGGTTTTCCGCATCCGGGAACGATCAATTTCATCGACAACCAGTTGGACGAGCAGACCGGCACCCTGCGATTCCGCGGCACGTTTCCCAACCACGATCATTTTATTACCCCTGGACTGTTCATCCGCGTTCGCTTGCCGATCGGCGAGCCGCACCAGGCGGTGGCCATCCCCGAGAGCGCGCTGGGGACCGATCAGGGACACAAGTTCGTCTTCGTGGTGAACAAAAAGAGCGAAGCGATCTACACGCCGGTCGAAGTCGGCCCCCCGTATCCCGGTGAAATGCGCGTGATCGAGAAAGGACTGACCACGTCGGACCGGGTGGTTGCCAGCGGCTTGCAGCGCGTTCGCAGCGGCATGAAGGTCGAAGCGAAAGAGTTGAAGCCCGCGGACTCAACCAGCGGACCGGATGTAACACCGGCTAAGCCGCCAGCGACGACCCCAAAGTCACCGGACGCGAAATAAATCCGTGCTATCGCGCTTCTTCATCGACCGGCCGATCTTCGCCACGGTCCTCTCCATCGTGATTACGCTGGGGGGCGGGATCGCGATGTTCTCGCTGCCGATCGCCCAGTATCCGCCGATCGTCCCGCCGACGATCCAGGTGACGTGCAACTATCCGGGCGCCAGCGCTCAGGTGGTGGCCGAATCGATTGCCGCGCCGATCGAGCAATACGTCAACGGCGTGGAAGAGATGCTCTACATGTCGAGCAACTGCACGAACGACGGAACGTACAACTTGGCGGTCACGTTCAAACCTGGGGTCGACCTGAACTTCGCCCAGGTGTTGGTGCAAAACAAGGTGAATTTGGCGCTCCCCTCGCTGCCCGACGTGGTCAAGCAAACCGGCGTGACCACCCGCAAGCGGTCGCCCGACATCCTGATGGTCGTCAGCCTCACGTCGCCTAATGATCGTTACGATCAATTGTACGTAGGCAACTACGGAGCCCTCCATATCAAGGATGAATTGGCGCGAGTGGACGGGGTTGGCGATGTGATCCCGTTCGGCGCGCGCGATTACAGCATGCGCATCTGGGTCGATCCCGAGCGGCTGGCCGGGATGAACCTGAATGCATCGGACGTAGTCAACGCCGTGCGCGACCAGAACGCCCAAGTCGCCACCGGGCAGCTTGGCCAGCAGCCTGCCAATCCGCACCAACAATGGCAAATCACGCTCGACACGCTCGGCCGGCTGGTCGAACCGGAGCAATTCGCAAATATCGTCATCAAAGCGACTCCCGACGGCCGCATCGTGCGAATCAAGGACATCGGCCACGTCGAACTCGGGGCGAGGAACATGGACGTCGTCAACAAGATCGACGGCAAGCCCTGCGCCAATCTCGGCGTCTTCCAACTTCCGTACGCCAATGCGCTCGATACGGCGGATCGCGTGCGCGCGAAGATGGACGAGTTGGCCAAAGCATTCCCCGAAGACCTGCGTTACGACATCCGCTTCGATACGACGCCATTTATCCGCGAATCGATCCACGAAGTGGTGCGCACGCTGCTCGCCGCGGTGGTGCTCGTGGCGATCGTCGTGCTCGTGTTCTTGCAAAGCTGGCGGTCGGCCATTATTCCGCTCGTGGCCGTGCCGGTGGCGATCATCGGCACGTTCGCGGTCATGGCGGCCATCGGTTTTAGCGTGAACAACCTGACGCTGTTTGGCCTCGTGCTCGCGATTGGGATCGTCGTGGACGATGCCATCGTGGTCGTCGAGGCGGTCGAGCACCATATCGAAGAGGGCATGGCGCCGCGCGAGGCGACGCTCCAGGCGATGCGCGAGGTTTCGGGCCCGGTCATTGCCGTGGCCCTGGTCCTGACCGCGGTGTTCATGCCGTGCACGTTTATTTCGGGGGTCACCGGTTCGTTCTTTCGACAGTTTGCCGTGACGGTTTCCGTCTCCACGGTCATATCCGCGTTCAATTCGCTGACGCTCAGCCCGGCACTGGCGGCGATCCTGTTAAAGCCGACGAACGCCAAGAAAGACCTTCCGGCCCGTTTCTTGGGCGTCACTCTGGGCTGGTTCTTCCGGCTCTTCAATTGGGGCTTTCGCCACACGACGAACGCCTATTTGCGGATTGTCGGGATGGCCCTGCGTGGCAGCGTAATCGTGCTCGTGCTGTACGGCGGATTGCTCTATCTAACGCAATGGGAAATGCGCCGCCTACCGACCGGATACGTTCCCGATCAGGACAAGGGCTACTTGGCCATCCACGTGCAGTTGCCGGACGCGTCGGCCGTGGAACGGACCTCGAAAGTGGTCCAGCAGATTTACGATATTGTCCGCGCCGATCCGGCGGTGGATCATATTCTCACCTTGGCGGGGCAATCCTTCACACTCGGGGTGATTGCGCCGAACGCCGGTCAGTTTTTCGTGATCCTTAAGGACTACGACCAGCGCCACGATCCGAGCCTGTACTACAAGGAGGTGATGGCGCGACTCAATCGGCGGATTGCCGCGGAGGTGCCCGACACCTTTACGCTCATTTTCGGTCCTCCGCCGTTGCAAGGGCTGGGCAATGCCGGCGGGTTCAAGGTGATGGTGGAGGACCGTGGGGATTCAGGACTCAAGGACTTGCAAGACCAGACGGCGAAGCTTGTAGAAATGACCAAGGCGCCTCCGTCGACCGGGGCGAAGCCGAGCCTGATCGGAGTGACGTCGATCTTCACTGTAAACTACCCGCAATTGTTTGCCGACGTTAGTCGCGATCAATGCCACGCGATGGGATTGAATCTCTCGGAGGTCTACAACACGCTCCAAGTCTATCTGGGCTCGTTGTATGTCAACGACTTCAACCGGTTTGGGCGCACTTGGCAGGTCGTGGTCCAAGCCGACGCGAGCTTCCGCAACAACGTCGAGGCCATCAGGCGGCTGAAGGTGCGCAATTCCGTCGGCAACATGGCGCCGCTCGGCGCCGTTGCCGAGATTCGTGAGATCAGCGGTCCGCTGGTTGTCACCCGCTACAATCTCTATCCGGCCGCGACGGTCACCGGTGGATGGCCGGCCGGCGGCAGTTCGGGCCAAGCGGTCGAAGCGCTTGAAAAGCTGGCAAGAACTGCGCTGCCGAAAAACATGGCACTTGAATGGACGGAGATTACCTATCTCCAGTTGTTGGCCGAGAACACCGGCATGATCATCTTTGGAATGGCCGTAGTCTTGGTGTTTCTGGTGCTGGCGGCGCAATACGAAAGCTGGTCCCTGCCGCTTGCGATCATTCTGGTTGTGCCGATGTGTCTCTTGAGCGCCACGATCGGCGTCGTGATCGTCGGCTCCGATATTAATATCTTCACGCAGATCGGCTTCGTCGTGCTCGTCGGGCTGGCCAGCAAGAACGCGGTGCTGATCGTCGAGTTCGCGAAGCACAAGCTGGAATCCGGTCTGAGCATCCGCGAGGCGGCGCTGGCCGCATGTCGGCTCAGGCTGCGGCCGATCCTGATGACCTCGTTCGCCTTCATCCTCGGCGTCGTGCCGCTGGTGACCGCGGCTGGGGCTGGAAAGGAAATGCGGCAGGCGCTCGGCGTGGCCGTGTTCAGCGGGATGCTGGGAGTGACGCTGTTCGGCATTTTCCTTACGCCGGTGTTCTTCTACGTGATCGAATGGATTGGCAATTCGCGGGTTTTCGCCTCGAAGACCGCCCATCGCGTCGGCGCCGTGTTGCTGGGAGTTTTCACGCTGGGATACGTGCGGACGCTCGCTTACCGCCTTATGCGGCCGCGCCGCGCCGCGACGGCGACCCCAATTGACATCCTCGAGCGGGAACTGTCGGAAGTGGATCGCTTGTTCGGCAAGCATTCCAAGCGCAGCCGATCCACGGGGAGAAGTGGCGAGCGGCATCGCGATGGTGAAAAGATGGTGGTCGTCGATCACCAGCGCGGCAAGACCGACATCACGGTCGTGCAGCAAACGGTGATCGCCTCCCCCGATGCCGGCCACGCTCCAAGCGATGCGCTGGCCGCCAAACCGATCATCGCCGATCTTGCCGCACCGGAGCACAACGGCCACTCGTTCCCGCCGTCAAGCGATGAGCGGAGGGAGCCGTCATGAACTTCTCCCGCTTCTTCATCGATCGGCCGATCTTCGCTTCGGTGTTGTCGATCATCGTCACGCTGGGAGGCGGGATTGCTCTATTCGCGCTGCCGATCGCGCAGTATCCGGAGATCACGCCACCAACGGTCGAAGTCTCCGCCGTCTATCCGGGGGCGAACGCGCAGGTGGTCGCGGATAGCGTCGCGGCCCCGATCGAGCAGCAAGTGAACGGCGTCGAGAACATGATGTACATGTCGTCGCAATGCACGAACGACGGCACGTACACACTCACGGTAACATTCAAGCTGGGGACTGATCTGAACATCGCGCAGGTGCTCGTGCAGAATCGCGTGTCGCTGGCCAATCCGGTCCTGCCGCCGCTCGTGCAGCGGCGCGGCGTGCTGGTGAAGAAGAAATCCCCTAGCGTGCTGATGATCATCAATCTGTACTCGCCCGACGGCAGCCGCAACAGCCTCGATCTGAGCAACTACGCCACGATCCAATTGCGCGACGAGCTAGCCCGGCTCCCCGGCGTGGGTGATATCACGTATCTTGGCCAGCGCGATTACAGCATGCGGCTCTGGCTCGATCCGCAGAAGATGCAATCGCGGAACCTCACTTCGGCCGACGTGACCAACGCCATCACGCAGCAGAATGCCCAGGTCGCCGCCGGCCAGATCGGCCAGCCGCCCGTTCCGAAGGGGCAGGTTTTTCAATACACGATGACCACACTCGGCCGGCTCCAGGACGCCGACCAGTTCGGCGACATGGTCATCAAGAGCGATCCCCTGGGGCGGATCGTGCGGATGAAGGACGTCGCCCGGATCGAGTTGGGAGCGCAAGGCTACGACCAAACATGCACGCTCAACGGCAAGCCGTCGGTCGCGCTGTCGCTCTATCAGCTCCCCGGCTCGAACGCGCTGCAAACGGCGAAGCAGGTCAATGCGAAAATGGTGGAGCTTAAGACTCGCTTCCCCGCCGGCATCGAGTATTCGATCGTCTACGACACAACGCCCTTCATCAATGAATCGATCAGCGAGGTATTCAAGACGCTCCGTGACGCGGTGATTCTGGTGGCGATCGTGGTGCTCGTCTTCCTGCAAAACTGGCGCTCGGCGATCATTCCGCTCGTGGCCGTGCCGGTGGCCATCATCGGCACGTTCGCGGCGATGGCCGCCATCGGCTTTAGCTTGAACAATCTCACGCTGTTCGGCCTCGTGCTGGCGATCGGGATCGTGGTGGACGACGCGATCGTGGTGGTCGAGGCGGTCGAGCACCACATCGAGCATGGGATGGCGCCGCGCGATGCCACGATCCGCGCCATGGAGCAAGTCTCCGGGCCGGTCATCGCCGTTGGGTTGGTGTTGAGCGCCGTGTTCATCCCCTGCGCGTTCATCTCAGGGATCACGGGACAATTCTTCCGGCAATTCGCGCTGACGATCGCCGTCTCCACCGTGATCTCGGCCTTCAATTCGCTCACGCTTAGCCCGGCACTGGCCGCGCTATTGCTCAAGCCGCGCGTGAAGGGCGTCTATCAGACCTTGCCGCTAGTGGCGTTCATCGCGGCGGGGGCCTGGCTCGGCTGGGAGTTTCTTGCCCCCTGGGCCGCCCCGTATTTGACGAAGTCCGGCGGGCAAGTGGCCGGCATCGTGGCAGCCTACCCCTGGGCGCTGCCGGCCGCCGCCGCGGTCGTCGGAGCGATCGCCGGCTGGGTTTTGAGCGGGCTGTTGAATCGCATCCTCGGCTGGTCGTTCTGGCTGTTCAACGCGGCCTTCGATTTCTCGACCTCCGTCTATGCTCGACTCGTTGGCATTTCGCTCCGCGTGAGCCTGATCGTGCTCATCGTCTACGGCGGGCTACTTTATTTGACCTACGAAGGATTCACGCGCACCCCGACCGGCTTCATCCCGATGCAGGACAAAGGCTATCTGCTCGTGAACGTGCAGTTGCCGGACTCGTCCTCGCTGCAACGCACGCAAGAGGTGATGGACCGCATCGACAAGATCGCCAAGGAAACGCCGGGCGTGAAAGACCGCGTGGCAATCGCCGGACAATCGATTCTGCTGGGGGCCAATTCGCCGAACTTCGGAGCGCTCTACTTGATGCTCGATGACTTCGAAAAAAGGACATCGCCCGATCTCTCCGGCGACGCCATCGCCAATCGCCTCCAGGCGGCCTGCGAGAAGGAGATTCAAAATGCCACGGTGAATATCTTCGGCGCGCCGCCGGTCGAGGGGCTGGGAACTGCCGGCGGATTCAAGATCGTGATCGAAGATCGCGGCGACAGCGGCCTTAAGGCGCTGCAAGACGTCGCCCAACAAGTCGTCGATGCCGGAACCAAGACCGGCGCCTTGCAAGGCCTGTTCACCAGCTTCCGCGCCAACACGCCCTGGCTGTTCCTCGACCTCGACCGCACCAAGGCCGAGATGATGGGCCTGAACATGGGCGAAGTCTTTAATACGCTCCAACTCAATCTAGCTTCGCTGTACGTGAACGACTTTAATCGCTTCGGCCGCACCTGGCAGGTGAACGTCCAGGCCGACACGACTTTCCGCCAGCAGGTCGACGATATCAAGCAGATCAAGATTCGCAACTCCGCCGGCGGCATGGTCCCGCTCAACACGCTCTTGACCACCCGCGAGGTGAACGGCCCAGTGATGATCGTGCGGTACAACATGTATCCCGCGGCGTCGGTCAACGGCAACGCGGCCCCCGGCGTCAGCTCGGGGCAAGCGATCCAGCACGCGGAAGCGGTTGCCCGCGAAGGATTGGACCCGTCGATGCGCTACGAATGGACCGAGCTGGCCCTGCTGCAATTACAGACCGGCAATACGGCGATGATGGTGTTCGTGCTGGCGGTGGTGCTGGTGTTTCTGGTGCTGGCCGCGCAGTACGAAAGTTGGTCGCTGCCGCTGGCCGTGATCCTGGTCGTGCCGATGTGCCTGCTCTGCTCAATCGCGGGCGTGATCTTCGCCCGGATGGATATCAACATTTTCACGCAGATCGGGTTCGTCGTGCTGGTGGGTTTGGCCTGCAAGAACGCGATTCTGATCGTGGAGTTCGCCAAGAAGGAGCGCGAGCGCGGCGTGCCGCGGTATCAAGCGACGATCGCCGCCTGCAAGCTCCGTCTGCGGCCGATCATGATGACGTCGTTCGCCTTCATCCTCGGGGTGGTGCCGCTGGTGATCGCGGAAGGAGCGGGCGCCGAGATGCGGCGCACGCTGGGCACCGCCGTCTTCGCCGGCATGCTCGGCGTGACGCTGTTCGGCATCTTCCTCACGCCCGTGTTCTTCTACGTGATCCAATGGTTCACCGACCTGCGGGCCAAATTCAAGCGGCCCGCGACCGCCGCCGCCGCGGAAGAGGCGTCGGTCATCGACGTCTCAGTCCAGTGAATGAGCCGGGCGGCGTCAGCCCCCGGAGCCGCCGCTCAGAGGCGTCGGTGGTCGATGTCTCGTGGAAGAATCAGCCGCTTTACTTGCAGAACCTCGCGGATCACGGCATCTGCATCGCGGCGGAATTCACGCATGGAACCATTTTCCATAGTGCGGTTTCTCCGTTATAGTTGATTCTGTATTGAAAGTTTCATGTGATAACTGTTTTCGGCACCCACCGCCACGATTCGGCGAAGTCCATGAACCGCCGCGCGACGACGAAGAACTCCGAGCTGAGGCCGCGCCGGTCGCTGCCGACGGCGCTGGTGCTGGTCATGTCGCTGGCCGCCGGAGGCATTTTGGGAACAGGGGCCTACGCCGTGCGGCATTGGTTCGTGTCAGCCGATCCCGAGGGCATGGTTTGGATTCCCGGCGGCGAGTTCTCAATGGGTTGCGCGGACCCAACGCTCTGCGTGGATGGCGGCCATGAAAAGATGCCCGATGCGCGGCCGATCCATCGTGTTTATGTCGACGGTTTCTGGATGGACAAGACCGACGTGACGAACGAGCAGTTCGCGAAGTTCGTCGCGGCGACCGGCTATGTGACGATCGCCGAGCAGACGCCGAAGGCCGAGGATTTCCCCGGCGCGCCGCTGGAGTATCTGGTGGCTGGCTCGACCGTGTTCACGCCGACGCCCGGCCCCGTGCCGCTGAACGACTATTTGCAGTGGTGGCGCTACGAACATGGCGCTAACTGGCGGCATCCCGAAGGACCGAAGAGCGACATCAAGGGGCGCGAGAAGTATCCGGTCGTTCAGATCGCTTATCCGGATGCCGTCGCCTACGCCAAGTGGGCCGGCAAGCGCTTGCCCACCGAGGCCGAATGGGAATTCGCCGCGCGCGGCGGGCTGGCAGGCAAGGTGTATGCCTGGGGCGACGACTTTCACCCGAATGGCAAATATATGGCGAACACCTTTCAGGGCACGTTCCCGGTCAAGGACACCGGCGAAGATGGCTTCGCGGGGATCGCCCCGGTCGCGCAATTCCCGCCAAACGGCTACGGCCTGTACGACATGTCGGGCAATATCTGGCAGTGGTGCAGCGATTGGTATCGGCCGGATTATTATGAGGCGCTCTCCGCCGCAAGTCGCGTCGCCCGCAATCCGCAAGGCCCGGACACTCCCTTTGATCCGGCAGAGCCGACGCAGGCGAAGCGTGTGCATCGCGGCGGCTCGTTTCTTTGCACCGACCAGTATTGCACGCGCTACATGGTCGGCA
The DNA here is from genome assembly GCA_035939775.1 of Pirellulales bacterium. Taxonomy (NCBI): domain Bacteria; kingdom Pseudomonadati; phylum Planctomycetota; class Planctomycetia; order Pirellulales; species Pirellulales bacterium. The sequence goes on from DASZFO010000161.1 coordinate 10,400, forward strand.
CGCGGGGCAAAGGAGAAATCAATACGGCCAGCAACCACCTCGGCTTCCGCTGCGTGATGCCGGCGACACCGCGGTAACGAATTATGAGCGTGGAAATCTTGCCGATGACTGCCGATGATCTGGACGCGGCGATCGCTTTGTGGCGAAGCACGGATGGGGTTGGAATGGCTGAGTCCGACGAGCCGGAGCACCTACAACTCTTTCTCAAGCGCAATCCTGGGTTGAGCCTTGTCGCCCGCAACGGCCCCCGCCTGGTTGGCACGGTTCTCTGCGGGCAAGATGGCCGGCGCGGGTTTCTCTATCACCTGGCCGTGATTCCCGAATACCGCAAACGCGGGCTGGGCCGATCGATGGTAGAGCATTGCCTCGCCGCGCTGGCCGCGCTCGGCGTCTTGAAGTGCAACATCTTGCTCTACGTCCATAACGAGGCCGGAGAGCGATTCTGGAAAAGTGGCGGCTGGGCCGAGCGAGCCGATCTCAAGCTCATGCAGCGCGAGACGGATGATCGGCATCGAGATGGCGAGGCAGAGCCTCGCTGGCAGTGAGTTCCCAGGCGGAGCCTGGGAACTAGGGGCCGATGGACACTAACGGCGCGGCAGCGTATGCTCGCGGGGCGGGCGCGTCTTCTTGATTCCGCTTTCGCTTGAGTCTTATCGCCGGAGGCTTTCGATGGTGTCGACTGGTTTTCTCGCGATTGCTCTATTGATGGGGGGGCAGTTTGGCTTGCCGCTCGGTTTGCCGCCGCTGCCGGAAGACCCCGTGTTGGAGCAGGTTGCGCCCGAGGAATGCCTCTGGTACTACCATTGGTCGGGCGTTGCCGAGGCGAATCCGAAGAGCAAGAATCAGACGGAGCAGTTGCTTGCCGAGCCGGAAGTGAAGCAGTTCGTCGAGATGCTGGGCAAAGCGCTTGCCAAAGCGCTCCGGCGGGGCGCCCCAGCCACTCCGCAAGGACAGGTACTCGGCAAGCAAGGGCCGACGATTATCCGCGCAGTTCTGACTCACGCGACCTCGGTCTTCGTTTCGCACGCCGCCGCCGGCCCGCATGGACCGGAAATCTCGGGGGGCGCGATCGTCGGCACTGGAAACCAGACCGACGAAGTAAAGGAATCTCTCGAGCAGATCGAAAAGGTCTTACTTGGCGGCGCGGCACCGGCGGACGGCGAAGCCGATTGGCACAAGCTACCCCCGATACCCGGAGCGCCTCCCGTCGAATGGGGATTCCGGGGCAAGTACCTGATCGTCGGCATTGGCGCCGGCTCGGCCGACAGCATTGCCAGCCGCATGAACGGCAAGCCGCCCGGATGGCTCGTCACGCTCAAGCATAAGCTTCCGGTCGAGCGCGTCAGCACCGTGCATTACATCAATATAAAGACGATCATCGGTTTAGTTGAGCCGTTGCTCGGATTCGAAGCGCGGCGGATACCCGAAGCGCTCGGGCTGGCCAACGTGCGGATGATCGCGAGCGTCAGCGGCTTGGAAGGGACCGGCTGCGTCTCGAAAACTTGGGTGCAGACCGAAGGCGAACCGAGCGGGCTGCTGACGGTCTTCGGACCCGAGCCGCTCGGCGACGCTGACCTGGCGCCGATTCCCAAAGATGCATCGTTGGCCATCGCCGCCCGCATTCAACCGGGGCGACTTTACTCAGCCGTGCTAGACGGGATCAAGAAGGCCAACCCGGAAATCGCCGAGAACGTGGGCGGCCAACTCAAGCAGGTGGAATCGATGCTCGGCGTTCGATTCAAGGAGGATCTGCTCGAAACGCTCGGCGATTCATGGTGCGTCTACAACTCGCCCGGCGAAGGCGGCTTGCTGTTTACCGGCTTGACGCTCGTGGTGCCGCTCAGGGACCACGACCGATTGGTGAAGACCAACGACCGGCTCGTGGAATTGGCTCAGGCCGCCACTGCCGCTTCCGACGTCCAGATCAGGACCGCGAACTTCGGCCAGCGCAGAATCTTTTTCTTGAATCCGAGCATCAACTTCATGCCTGTCGCGCTGGCCTGGTGCATCAGCGACACGCATTTGATCGTGTCGCTCTCGCCGCAAAACATTCGGGCATTTCTGTCGCGCGACGCCGCGGCCGGCACGCTGGCCGATCTGCCGGTCGTCGCCGAGAAACTCAAATCCGGCAGGCCGGTGCTCCTCACGTATCAAGACACGGCGGGAACGCTGAAGATCACTTATCCACTACTGCAAATCTTTGCCACGTTTGCGGCAGCGGAGCTGCAACAGGAAGGCCTCGAGATCGACGCCGCGCTATTGCCGTCGTTGGCCTCGATCATTCGGCACGTCGAGGCTGGAACGGGCGCGCTCCGTCGCGAAAAGGACGGCCTCGTCTACGTCAGCCGGCAATCGCTGCCGCTCGGCGCAATGCTTCCCGGCCTGACGGCGCTAACGGGATTCTCGATGCTCTCGGTATTCGATGTACAAGCCCAGGGCGTGCAACACCTCGAAGTTACCGTTCCAGCACCGGCCACGCAGCGATAAGCGCCAAAAGAAACGGGTGTGTCAAGTCCACGCTCACGCATCGTGCAGCGGCAAACAGCCGATCTCGACAAACACGGTTTGTCCTTCGGCCCTGGGAAGACGTATACTGCCCTCGCGGTCGCCGTGCGCGATTGGAACGACAGAGTGGGTCACCACGGCACAGGTGCCGCGGCTAAGTACGCCGTTCGCCTTCGATCTCCGAACTCCGCTCCCAATGTCCACTGTCAATCCCCAACATTTCGACATCCTCGTGATCGGCAGCGGCCCTGGCGGCGAAGGGGCCGCGATGCAGGCTGTCAAGCATGGCAAGAACGTGGCGGTGATCGAGCGCTTCGACCGCATCGGCGGCGGCTGCACCCATTGGGGCACGATCCCCAGCAAGGCCCTGCGCTACGCCATTTATCAGATGACTGAGGCCAACCAGAATCCGCTCTTCCATGCGGCGGGCGTTTCGCTGCGGATCGCGTTCCCTGAGCTGCGCCGCACGGCCCGCAGCGTCATCGAGCGGCAGGTCGATATGCGCCGCGGGTTTTACGATCGCAACCGGGTGCCGGTCGTCGCCGGCTGCGCGCGGTTCATCGATCCGCACACGATCGAGATCGCCGAATCAAACGAGGGGCGACAGCGGTTCTCGGCCGATGCGTTCGTGATTGCCACGGGTTCGCGACCCTATCGCCCCGCCGACGTCGATTTCAACCACCCGCGAATCTTCGACAGCGACACGATCCTGGGCCTCTCGTACACGCCGCAATCGATCACGGTCTACGGCGCTGGGGTCGTGGGATGTGAATACACGTCGATGTTTCGCAATCTGGATTGCAAGGTCAATCTGGTCAACACGCGGGGCAAACTGCTCGAGTTCCTCGATGACGAGATCATCGACGCCTTGGCCTATCACTTGCGCGATCGGGGCGTGCTGATTCGCCACGGCGAGACCTACGAGAAGATCGAGGGGCGCGACGACGGAGTGGTGCTGCACCTCAAGAGCGGCAAGCAGCTCAAGACCGACATTCTGCTCTGGGCGAACGGACGCAACGGCAATTCCGACGGCATGGGGCTCGAGCAGCTCGGCATCCAGCCCGACGCCCGCGGGCTGCTTAAAATCAACGAAAACTACCAAACCACCGTGCCGCACATCTACGCGGTTGGGGACGTGATCGGTTTCCCCTCGCTCGCCAGCGCCGCCTACATGCAGGGCCGCTTCGCCACGACGCATGTCTTGACCGGCAAGGGAGACCACGTCATGCTCCGCGACATCCCGACCGGGATTTACACCAGCCCCGAGATCAGTTCGATCGGCCGCACTGAGCGCGAGCTGACGGCCGAAAATGTGCCCTATGAAATCGGCCATTCGCTATTCAAGAGCCTCGCCCGCGCGCAAATCACCGGCCGCACGCAAGGGATGCTGAAGATTCTATTTCACCGCGAGACGCTGCAAATCCTCGGCATCCACTGCTTCGGCTCGAACGCCTCCGAGATCATTCACATCGGCCAGGCGATCATGTCGCAAGAGGGTACAGCCAATTCACTCCTCTATTTCATCAACACGACCTTCAACTACCCAACG
>DASZFO010000162.1 GCA_035939775.1 Pirellulales bacterium
GGGGACGCTTCCCCGCTAAACGAGAAGACGATAGCCACAACCGCCGGGATCAACGCGATGGTCATGGCGAGCCACGGGAATTTTGGCCGCCGCACGCGGATCTGATAACTCTTGATGAGCGTCTCGCCCGGATTGAGCATCTGAAACTGATCGAGCGGCGGAATCACTTCGAGCTTTGGATCGGTGATCGCTGGAATAGCGACGTAGGGGGGCAAATTCATAGCCCTAGTATTCCCTGGCGGATGTCGCAATTCAATCGGTCCCACAGTTCCTTTGCCATTTTCGCGTCGTAGCCAAAGATCGCGGCCGATTCGGGGCGCACCAAATCCGCGGCGCCGCGCTTGAATCGCTGGGCCATTGAATACGTCAAATACCGCACGAAGCGATAGGTCTCAAATGGCTCCGCCGTGATCGTCAGCGTCACATCGGCGGCCAATAATCGCGTCGGCAGGAAAAACGTCTTGATCTTGAAGCGGAAGCGAAAGTCGGCCTCGACTTTCACCGCGTCCAGATCGAACAGCAGCCGATGCCAGCCCGCCTCCGGCGCGTCGTGCACGGCGCGTCGATCGTGTCGCTTCTGCAATAGGTCGACGAGCACTTCGCCCACGTCCCCCAAATTGATCGTCTCGGCGCTCCATTCGATCAATTCCTTCACGAACTGCCCGCGGCGCAGATCGGCCACGCGGTAGCTGAATGGGAGCGGCTGCGGCGTGATTCGCAGCACGGCGGGAGCGGGAATCCCCTCGATAAACGCGCGGAATCGGGCGAGCACGGCATCGTCCGCCGCGCGGGCCGCCAATGCACGAAACCGCGCCGCGCCTTGCTCCATGTCGCCGGTCATGATGTGGGCGAGCAGCAAGCCCGTTTGAGCTGAAATGTTCTCCGGGTCCTCTGCCAGAATCCGCTGGAAGCCGGCCTGGGCATCGACCACGCGGCCATCGCCGAGCAATTGCAGTGATTGTTCGGTCGTTTTCGCGATCCTTCGCACTGTCTCTTCCTGAGTTCGCCCCGCCAGTTCCAGCGCGCGCTCCATTTCGAGGCAATCGTGCAGCGCGGCTTGGGCCGACTCATAGCGCAAGTTCGGATCGAAATGCGTCAGCTTCCGGAAGAGCGGCAGGGCGGAGGATGGCACCTTGTGGACGTCGAAGTGCTGCGGCGGCCGCGCCGTGAGCATTTCGTAAAACGCGACGCCAAGAGCATAAAGATCGGTATGCGGAGAAGGGTCCGCGCCATGATCGCGCAGTTCGGGGGCCATGTAGAGCCGAGTCCCTTCGCCGAGCGATTCTTCGCGCGGCTGCTCGCTCTCATGCTCTTCATGCAACCAGGCCAGTCCGAAATCGGCCAACTTGGGAACGCCCGCTTTGGTGAGCAGAATATTCTCTGGCTTCACGTCGCGATGCACCAGCCCGTGCTCGTGAGCATGTTGCAACGCCTGCAGCATTTGCCGCAAATACGCGAGCGCCACCGGCAATTGCAGCGGCCCGGTTTGCAGAAGCTGCCGCAGACTCGCCCCCTCCATGAACTCGAGCACCAAATATGGTCCCTGGCTGTCGCTATCCACGCTGAGAATTTGGACGATATTCGGATGGCTCAGCCGAGCGGCGTCGCGGGCTTCTTGCAAAAACCGCCGATCGATCGTGCCGCTGCCGAGCAACTCGGCTCGCACGCGCTTGATCGCCACGGGTCGCCGAAGCACTTCGTCGTAGCCCAGCCACACCTCGCCCATTCCGCCGCGTCCTAACAATCGCTCGAAGCGGAACCGCTCGGCCGGCGGCAGAAACGGCTGCGGCGCCGGCCGCGATTCGCCCCGCTCGGCAGGCTGCGGCGCGCTGTCGTCGGTCGCCGCGCCGAAATGCCCCTTGAACTCGGCATAGTCCGCCGCGGCAGCTTCGACGGTCGTCTTTTGCGCCGTGTCGTATTCCAAATAGCCGGGCGATCTGCCGCGGAGGCTGTTAAAGAACAGCACCCGCTCGTTGTGAAATACCAAGAGCGGGTGCAGATCGACATGCTCGGCGCCCCCCGGCTTCGCCATCACGATAACGTGTCCCTGCAATGGGGCCGGATAGCCGCGCGGAAAGGATAGAGGCATGCCCCGGAGCCAATCGGGCCCCGTGAGATGGACCATTTGACATTCGACCGCGGTTGAGCCGAGCGACGATTTCGCGACGTAGGCCAATTCCCAGCGATCCCCCAGCGGCAGCGTCGAGGCTAACTCCGTCGCAGCCCGCAGAATCGCGTCGCCGTGGAGTTGGTTCAATTCCTCGCGGAGCACCGCGCCATGGCCGAGTGTGTCGTTGCGGTAGCGGATCAGCACGAGCAAGAAGTCGATCGAATTGGCATCCTTGCGGACGACCACCTTGTTCTCCAGATGGCTCAACAACTGGCCGAGCGTAGAGGGCAATTCGCTCTGCGCGGAATCGCGCTTGCGATGCAGATACGCATCGAGCGCCGCGCCGAGTGAATCGGGCGCAGCGTGCGACTCGCGGACCCGGTGCGCCGCGCGAACCAGCCAGCGATGCCAATCCCCTTCGGCGGGCCGATCGAGCTTGTCGAGCAGCTCGATCTCTTCCTTGCTAAGCGCCACTCGCAACTGCCGCACGAGGGCCAAGCCGAGCACGGAGAGAAACCTCAGCAGGCAAAGGCCGAACAGGCAGGCGTTGTCGTGCAGCTCTTTGGGCGTCTGGCTGTTGTAGGCCTTGCGATACGCATGGGCCAGCGGAGTCGGCAGGGCTTGATGTAGCGTGCGATTGAAGGCAATCGCCACCTCATTGCCGCTCATACGCCGGCCTCGCGTCGTCAAGCTCGCGTAACGCCTGCCGGCAATTCTAAGCGTGGCGCAACCGCGTCGCAAGGATGCTCGGAAAGACAATGGACATTCGGCGAGTGACACTCCTTCACGGGCTTTCGCGCATGTCCGATGGTGTCACGCCGCGTTTGTAGCCGTCGAATTTGAATGCCGTGGGGCTGTAATCGCCGACGAGTTCAACGTTCGCCTTTTCGGGCAGCTTGTCTTCCAGGCCGACGGCCCAATAGCAGGCGTTGACGATCAGGCGGCGGAGCGGTTCGTTCAGCAGGTCCTGCGATGCGCCCATCGTGGTGGTGAACACTCGGCCGCTCTTGCCTGAGGCGCTGGTGTAGGTTTTGGCCCAGGCCACCGGCATCATCGGGTCGTTTTGCTTGCCGGCGACCGGTTTGTCCGCTTGCTTCATTCCTTCGAGCACCTCGCCTAGCACCAGCGGCTGGCAATCGGATGGGAGCGGCAGTCGGACGGCGTAGACGTCGGTCGGGCACCAGATGTCGCCGCTCTTGATGCCGCGGAGGATCGGGTGATTTTCTGCGCCGGGGGCAACGATCCCGAGCGTGCTCTGCTTGCCGTGTTGGCCGTGATGGTTGATCCAGGTCTCGCCCAGAATCTGCCGGCCGAAGCCGCCGTCCCATTGTTTGCTATGCCAGCCGTATTTCGCGTAAGTCTTGCCGTCTGGGATGTCGAAGGCGTGCGTGGCGGTGCGCAGGCCGATGATTGGGCGGCCGGAGTTCACATATTCGGCGATGTGCTTCATCTGCTCATCGGGCGGACTGCGAAACCGAGTGAGGATGATCATCAGGTCGGCCGAATCGAGCGCTTCGAGGCCGGGAATGTTGTCGTGCAGATTGGGATTGATCGTGCCGTCCTTGGGATCGACTGAGAAGAGCACGGTGCACTTGAAGCCGTGACGCTTGGCGAGGATCTTGCCCAATTGCGGCAGCCCTTCCTCGCTGCGATACTCCTCGTCGCCGCTCACCAGCACAATTTGCTTTCCCCTGCCGGGGCCGTCGCCGCCGTCGTACACCACCCAGGGTTGGTCAGCGTGGGCTGAGCGACCGATTCCCAAGACGAGCGCCAATCCGACGAGCAGAATAGCGCGCCAAAAGGAAATGAATCGAATCATGTTGAAGACTCTCGTATTGGGCGTGCTGAGTTGTCTATTGTTCGGAATTCTGGCGAATTCCGCTACGAAACCGAGTCCATTATGAATCCTGTTCGCTGTGTTACAATAGTCCCCATGAATCGCTTTACGACAATCGCCATCGCGTCCGGCTGCGTGCTTTGTGCCCAAGCGGTCTTCGCAGCGGAGATCGTCAAGAACACCGGCGATCGCCCGCTGCCGCCGCAAGTCGCCGCGGGGCACATGACCGTTCCCGACGGATTCGAGGTGACACTGTTCGCCGGCGAGCCGGATGTAATGCAGCCGATCGGATTCACGACCGACGATCGGGGCCGCCTGTGGGTCGGCGAGTGCTATTCCTATCCGAACTGGGCCGCCGAGGGACATGATCGTGTGCTGATCTTCAGCGACAAGCAAGACATGGGACATTTCGATACCCGTAAGGTCTTTTCGGACCAAGTCGCGAATCTCACCGGCCTGGAGATCGGCTTCGCCGGGGTCTGGCTCTGTTCGCCGCCGAAGCTGCTGTTCATTCCAACCGGCGGCGGGGATTCGCCACGTGGCGCGCCGGTGACCATGCTCGACGGCTGGTCGCTCAAGGGCAAGCACAACATCGTGAACGGGCTCGTTTGGGGACCGGACGGCTGGCTTTACGGCTGCAACGGGATCACGTCTCCCTCGCTGGTCGGCAAGCCCGGCACGACGGACGCCGAGCGCGAGGCGCAGACGGGCGGCGTGTGGCGCTACCATCCGACGAAGCATGTCTTCGAGTCGGTCGCCCGCGGGACGACGAACCCGTGGGGACTGGATTTCGACGACTACGGTCAGGCCTTCATCACGAACTGCGTTATCGGCCACCTTTGGCACGTCGTGCCGGGAGCGCGCTACAAGCGGATGCACGGCGTGGACGACAATCCCTATTCGTTCGAGCTGCTCGATGCTACTTCCGATCACTTGCACTGGGGGGGCGGCGATTGGACCACGTCGCGCGGCGGCCTGGGGATCCACAGCGAGGCCGGCGGCGGACATGCCCATGCCGGAGCGATGGTCTACCTTGGCGACAACTGGCCCGACCGCTATCGCGATTCGATCTTCATGTGCAACATCCACGGCAATCGCGTGAACAACGACCTGCTGGAACGCAGCGGCTCGAGCTATGTCGGCCGCCACGGCAAGGATTTTCTGTTTGCCAATGACGTCTGGTTCCGCGGGCTGAATCTCAAGTATGGTCCCGATGGCGGCGTCTATGTTTCCGATTGGTGCGACAACGGCGAATGCCACAATGTTGCTCAAACCGATCGGACGAGCGGCCGGATGTACAAGATTGTTTACGGCCGGCCGAACCCCTTGCCGGCCGACCTCGATCTGACGAAGCTGACCGACGGCGAACTGGTCAAGCTGCAATTGCACAAGAACGATTGGTATGTCCGTCACGGGCGACGAATTCTGCAGGAGCGCGCCGCCGCCGGGCGCGACATGACGGCGGTGAACGCCGAGCTGCACAGGATGTTCGACGCCGAGGCGAGCGTGCCGCGAAAGCTGCGGGCGCTGTGGGCGCTGCACGTGACCGACGGGCTCATGCCCGCCTTTCTCGTCGAGCAACTCCATCACGAGAGCGAGTATATCCGCGCGTGGGCGATCCAATTCTTGGTCGAAGATAAGCATCCGTCGGCAGCGGCTTGTGGCGAATTCGCTCGAATGGCGCGGAAGGATTCGTCGGCGTTTGTGCGGCTCTATTTGGCAGCGGCGCTCCAGCGGATGCCGGTGGACCAACGCTGGCCAATCGCCGCCGGGCTGGCGGCGCATGGCGAGGACGCCGGCGATCATGATCTGCCGCTGATGATCTGGTATGGCATCGAACCCGCGATCGCGGCCGATCCCAAGCTGGGCCTCGAACTGGTCCGGCAGTGCAGGATTTCGCTCGTGCGCCGGTTCATCGCGCGCCGGATCGCATTGATCGACGATCCGAAGCGCGCGGCGGGAGCGATGGCGACTTTGGTGAAAGGTCTTGGCTGGGGCACCGATCCGGCGGCACAATTCGATCTGTTATCGGGAATGCACGATGCCTTGCGCGGAAAGCGGAATGAAACGGCGCCCGATGGGTGGATCGAGGTTTATTCAAAACTGTCGAACAGCCCGAGCGCCGAAGTCCGCGGCGAGAGCGACGCGCTAGCACTGATCTTTGGCGACCGCGCGGCGCTTGAATCGCTCACGCGGACGGCGGCCGATTCCGCGGCCCCGCTCGCCAAGCGGCAACAAGCCGTGGATGTTCTCGTGGAGGCGCACGTGACTGGTTTGGCCGCCGCGCTCCAAGAACTGCTCGATGATCCGTCGTTACTGCTGCGGGCGTTGCAGGGCTTGGCCGCGTACGACGATCCGCGAACCCCGCCATTGATCCTGTCGCGCTATCGGCGGCTGTCGGCCGACCAGAAGCACGAGGCAATCAACACGCTGGTCGCTCGGCCAAGTTATGTCTTGGCGCTGTTGGATGCGATCGAGCGGAAGGAGATTCCGTCGAGCGATGTTTCGCTCCTCGCCGCCCGCCAAATGCAGCATTTCAAAAACCGTCAGATTAACGACAAGCTGGCGAAAGTTTGGGGCACGCTCCGCGATTCGTCGGCCGACACGAAGGAGCAGCTTCAGAAATACAAGAATCTGCTCACGCCCGAATTCATGACGACCGCCGATGCCGCGGCTGGCCGATTTGTGTTCAGCAACACCTGCATGGCGTGCCATTCGCTGTATGGCGCGGGCGGCAAGATCGGTCCCGATCTGACGGGCGCCAATCGCGGCAACATCGATTATGTGTTGCAAAAGGTGGTTGATCCGAGCGCGGCCGTGCCGAACGACTATCAAATGCAACTCATCACGCTCAAGGATGGCCGACTGGTGTCCGGGATAATTCGCCAGCGGTCGCCGCGGGCCGTCGTCGTGCAAACCGAGACCGAATTGCTTACACTCTCGACCGACGACGTTGACGAGATGAAATCGTCCGGCCAATCGATGATGCCGGAGCGGCAGTTGGATAAGCTCCGCCCCGAACAGATTCGCGATCTATTCGCCTATCTGGCGACGAAAACCCAAGTGCCGCTGCCGATGGAGAAGTGACAAGTGGCAAATGACAAGTTTCAAATAGACAGCGGCAAGCGTAGCGTCCGCTCGATTCCGAATCCCCCAGCCCCGAGTTTCGAGCCCCTGATTCGATGGTCAGCTTTATAGCCGCCTTCAAGGAGCAGATTCGCCGGCTGGCGCGGAAGGAAATCCGCGCCCAGATCGCGCCGACAAAGCGCGCCGCGGCACAGCACCGCCGCGACATTGCGCGGATCAAGCGGCAATTGATGACTTGCTTGCGGCGGCTCGAAAAGTTGGAAACCCGACAGAATCGCGGCGCCGTCAGCGGCGAACCTGCCGCTTCGGCGAACCCCAAGAACCGTTTCTCCGCGCGGTCGGTTCGAGCGCAGCGCAAGCGCTTGAAGTTTTCCGCGGCCGAATATGGGCGGTTGGTCGGAGTCTCGGGGCAGACGATCTACCAATGGGAGCAGGGAAAATCGCGGCCGCGCAAATCGCAATTTGCCTCGCTGATCGCGCTGCGGTCAATCGGCCGCCGCGAGGCGTTGGCGAGGGTGAAGCAAAAGCGTCCTATTGATTAGTAAGCCGCCGCGCCAGTTGTTTCGGATGCTGCCATGCCGGGCGCCGACCATTTCGACCGCTGGTCGTCCAACGAATTAGGTCCATCCGGCGGGGGTCAACCGTTCGCCAGCGCAAGCCTTAGCAAAACTGCTTGGACATGGAAGTCGGAGCATTTACCGGCGTTGCCCCAACGAGTCGCTTGAACTCCAGCGATTGATTGAAGTCGGCTCGCCCGAACGGCATATCGTTTGCTCAAGGGAATCCTCGCGCTCGTCACCGTGCTATCATCCGTCTCGTCGCGCGGATTCCCGCGATCTTCTTGCTAATTTGTTCGTCCTGCGTCCCCTCTGTCGGGTAATTCCTACAAGAATTTGAAACGCGAAAGGCGGCTCCAAAATGCATTTCTCTCGCGATCGATTTCCGGAACGGGCTTCCCAGCGGCGTCATCAACTCCGTATCTCCGGAGAGTATGCCGGTCGCTGGATCGCCTGGGACCGCGATCAGACGCGGATCGTCGCCAGCGGCGATTCGTTCGCGGCGGCCAAAGAGGCCGCGTCCGCGGCGGGGGAATCGTCTGTGCTCATGGCCCGCATCCCGGCCCGCAGCGCCATGCGCTTCGGTCGCCCGCTGCTCTACATGGTGGCCGTGTTCATCTCGCACATGACGTGAGCAACGGCGGCTTCGGCTAGCCTGTTCGTCTCGAATCGACCTTTGGCAATTCCTGCGTCCGCCCCGGCTGTTCAGTGATCAAGCGGGCGGCGCGGTCGCGCGTAAAGTAGCTCCAACCCCATTGGACGAAGATCAGCACGCGATTGCTGAATTGGACGATGCTCATCAAATGCACGAAGAGCCAAACGAGCCAGGCCAGCAGACCCGAGAGGTGAATGAATCGCAGATCGGCGATCGCCTTGTAGCGGCCGATCGTGGCCAGCGTGCCGCGGTTGCGATAGTTGAATGGGGCTGGGGCCGATTGAGACTTTCCCGATCGTCGCTTGCGGATTAGCTTCGCGACATAGCGGGCCTGTTGCATCGCGACTGGAGCGACGCCCGGGAGCGGCTTGCCGTTTTGATGGCGGTAGTTGGCGAGGTCGCCGATGATGAAGATCTCCGGATGGCCGGGGACGGTCACGTCGGGCTCGACGATGACGCGGCCGATTCGATCGGTCTCGGCGCCCGTTGCCGCCGCAATCGCTTGACCGAGCGGAGAAGCTCTCACGCCTGCGGCCCAAAGAATGGTTCGGGCCGGCAACACGTGCGTTTCGCCGTGCCGGCGGTAGGTGATTTTGTCCTCCTCGACCTGTGTCACCTCGGCGCCAGTGAGCACGTTGACGCCGAGCTGCTCGAGTGATCTCAGCGCCCGCGCGGAAAGATCCGGGGGATACGTCGGCAGCACGCGATCCTGATACTCGATCAGCGAGACCTGTGCCTGCTCGGGATGGATAGCGCGGAATTCGCCCTTGAGCGTGTGGCGGGAGATTTCGCTCATTTGCCCCGCCAGCTCGACTCCCGTCGGTCCCGCGCCAACCACAACGAAGTTCAACAGAATGCGAATCGTTTCGGAATCTCCGCAGCGCTCGGCTTCTTCGAACGCCAGCAGAATCCGGCGACGGATTGTGGTTGCGTCTTCGATCGATTTGAGTCCGGGGGCGAAGGCGCTCCATTCGTCGTGGCCGAAGTAGCTGTGGCTCGAGCCGGCCGCCACGACAAGCGTGTCGTATTGCAACTCCCCCTCGTCGACGATCACGCGCCGGCCAGCCACGTCGATCTCGCGGGCCTCCGCCAGCAGGACGCGAGCGTTCTTCTGCCGCTTGAGCAACGCCCGCAATGGCGAGGCGATATTGGCTGGCGAGAGCGTGCCAGTGGCGACCTGATAGAGCAGCGGCTGGAAGAGGTGATAATTGTGACGGTCGATGAGCGTCACTTCGACCGGCGCGCGCCGCAAGCCCCGAGCCGTGACCAGGCCCCCGAAGCCGCCGCCGATGATTACGACGCGATGGGCCATTGGAATGAGAGGTCAGAGCGGATTCGGAACGGCACAGAGGCCGTTCCCTAAAGTCGGCGTCGCCGAACTGTAGGGAACGCCCTCGGCGGCGTTCCACGACGCATCGTTCAGCATCGTTTCGACATTCAGAATTCCAGCCATCCTCGACTCAGGTAGTCCGACACGGTTCCGCCGATCAAGATTGCGAGCCAAAACAGTCCCGCCGCGATGACGATCCAAGTCAATCGGCTGCTATGGAGGACGTGCATGAAGAACAAGATTACCAGTAGGGCCTTCACGATGCCAATGCCCATTCCCGCTGCGAGGTGCCAGGGACCAAGATCGAGGAACGAAAGCCCGACGGTCAGGAGCGTCAGCACGATGAGCGCGATGAAAATATTGACGTAGGTGCGCGGAGTCAGTGCGGAGGCAGGAGACTCGGGGCTCGGGATTCGGGATTCGGGGTTCAACGACATGGCTTGCGTCCGACAAATGCCAATGGTTACCAGAAGGTCTTGTGCGTGCCGATCAGATAGAGCAGCGGCAGCAGGAAGATCCAAACGACGTCGACGAAATGCCAATACAGGCCGATGATCTCGACCGGCATGTAACGCTGGGGAGTGACAGTCCGCCGCGACACTGCAATGATAAGGAATAGGAGCAGGGCGATGCCGATGGTGAGATGCAGCGCGTGCAAGAGCGTCATGAAGTAATAGAACGTCAAGGCAAGTTCGACGTGTTTCGCTCCATCGATTCCCAGCGACCTCCATTCGTCGGCCTCGGGCTTGAATGCGATTCTCGGCATCAGATTGTCGACGTAGTCGGAGTAATACTCGACTCCCTTGAGAACCAGGAACGCTGTACCGAGCGCGGCGGTGAGTGCCAGGCACCAATACGTCATCCGCAGATTGCCGACCTGAATCGAGTAGACGGCCAGCGCCATCGTCAAGCTGCTCGTCAACAGCACGACCGTGTTGATCGCGCCGATGCCGACGTTGAGATGGCTGCTCATGGCTTCAAAGGCGTCGGAATAGATCGCGCGATATGAAACGAAGCCGCAGATCAACACCCCGAACACCATGATCTCGGTGGCGAGAAAGACCCACATCCCGAGCGTCGCCGCGCGGTGCTGCTGTTCGAGCGTGGCGAATTGATGTTCGACGAGCACGGTTTCAGTGGCCATTTTGCTCCGGCTCCCAGCCCGAGTATTCGTAGGGCTCGGCGGTGACGATAGGGGTGCTCTCGAAATTGTCGGGCGGCGGCGGCGAAGCGGTTTGCCATTCGAGCCCCGTGGCTTGCCATGGGTTCGGACCCGCCAGCTTTCCATACCGCAGCGACCAGATGAGATAGACCAGCGGCAGCAAATAGCCGACGGCTAGAATCGACGCTCCGGCCGACGACATTACATTGAGCACCTGATACTCAGGCGCGTAATGCGCATACCGCCGCGGCATCCCAAGATAGCCCAGCGCGAACTGCGGCAGAAACGTGAGAATGAAACCGATAAAGACGATCAGCGCGGCTAGCTTTCCCCAGCCCTCCGGATACAAGCGGCCGGTGATCTTCGGCCACCAGTAGTGCAGCCCGCCCATGTAGGCCATCACCATTCCGCCGACCATGATGAAATGAAAATGGGCAATCACGAAGTAGGTGTCATGCACGTGTACGTCCATTCCGAGCGCCGCCAGAAACAGCCCCGTCAGCCCGCCGATCGTGAACAGCCCGATGAAGCCCAGGCAAAACAGCATTGGAGTCGCGTAGGAGATCGATCCTTTGTAGAGCGTGGCCGTCCAGTTGAAGACCTTGATCGCCGAGGGGATCGCCACGAGATAGCTCATGAACGAAAAGGCCATTGCGGCGTAAACCGATTCGCCCGCGACGAACATGTGATGCCCCCAGACGAAAAAACCGATCACTGCGATGCCGACGCTGGAGAACGCGATCGCTTTATAGCCGAACACCGTTTTTCGCGCGAAGCAGGGGAGCACCTCGCTCACGACCCCCATGCCCGGCAGGATCATGATGTACACGGCCGGATGCGAATAGAACCAGAACAGATGTTGAAACAGGACCGGATCGCCGCCCAGCGCCGGATCGAAGATGCCGATGTGCAATGTTCGCTCGGCCGCGACGAGCGCCAGCGCCGTGGCCAGCACGGGCGTTCCCAGCAGAAAGATGATCGACGTGGCGTAAATCGACCAGAGGAACAGCGGCAACCGAAACCAGGTCAATCCGGGCGCCCGCATCCGATGGATCGTGACGACGAAGTTGAGCCCGGTCAGGATCGACGAGAACCCATTAATCAGGATGCCCAGCGCCATCGGCAGGACATTGGTGTTCGACGCGGTGGTGCTATAGGGAGTGTAAAAAGTCCAGCCGGTGTCGGTGCCGCCGCTGATAATGGCCCATAGCGTAAGCGCCGCGCCGACGAGGTAAATGTACCAACTCAGCAGATTCAGCCGCGGAAAGGCGAGGTCTTTCGCCCCGATCATCATTGGCACGAAGAAATTCCCCAGCACGGCCGGAATCGATGGGATCAGGAAAAAGAACACCATGATCACGCCGTGCATCGTGAACAGCTTATTGTAGGTCTCGGTGCGCACAAGTTCGGAGTTCGGCGTCATCAATTGCAAGCGGATTAAAGTCGCCGCGGCGCCGCCGATAAAGAACATGATCGTGATCGAGATCAGATAGAGCAGCGCGATTCGCTTGTGGTCCTTCGTCAACAGCCAGGACCGCACGCCGAAGGCGACGTTCAGATAATTCGGCTCCGCCTTAACTGGATGATCCACTTTGGCCTGCGGGCTGAAGGGATCGGTGATTTCGGTCGTGCTCATGGGTTCGATCCCGGTGCTGGAGGAACAACGGGCGCTGCGGCCGGAGGTTGCGCGGCGGGCGGTTGAGCGACCGGCGGCATGGCCGAGTCGATCCGCGGCGGCGTCTCGCCCAGCCCGAGCGCCTTGATGAATTCGATCAACTTGATTAGATCGTCCTCGCTGATTTGCCCCTGGAAAGTCGGCATAATCGGCTGGTAGCCGGCGACGATCTTGGCATCCGGACTCAAGATCGATTCGCGGAGGTACGTGTCGTCGGCGGTCACGGTCCGGCCGTCGTTGAGCGGCACTTGCCGGCCATAAAGATTCTCGAGCACCGGGGCGCGGGCTTGGGCATCGGCGCTGTGGCAGGTGACGCAGCGGTAATAGAGAAACAATTTGCGGCCTTCGAGCGCGAGTGAGCCTTCCGCGCGATCTTTCAGCCACGCTTGATACTCGGCCGGGTCCGCGACGACGACCGTGCCGATCATTCCGGAATGGTTCGTGCCGCAGTATTGCGAGCAATAGAGATGAAACCGGCCGGTCTTCGTCGCCTGAAACCAAGTGTGCACGTATCGGCCCGGCAGCACATCCACCTTAGTGCGAAAGGCAGGGACGAAGAAATCGTGGATCACGTCTTCGGAAGTGAGCGTCAATTTGATGGGAACGCCGAGCGGGACGTGCAGTTCGTTGATCTCGCGCTGTCCGCCGAGATGCTGGATTTTCCACATCCACTGCTTGCCGACGACGTAGACGTCTTGCGTGCTGTCCGGCGGGCGCGCGAGGCGAAAATACACGTCCGCTCCCCAGACGAACATGATCATCGCCAACGCCAGCGGGACGACGGACCAAAACACCTCAAGCTTAGTCGAGCCCTTGATCCTCGGCGTCGTTGCTGTGCCCGAGCGGCGGCGGTACTTCACGGCGAAGACGATCACGAGCGTCACGATCAAGAGCGCGAAGAAGCCGGTGACACACAGCAAGAAGACCAGCAGGCGATCGACGTGCACGGCACTCGTCGAGGCTTGATCGGGAAATAACTGTAGTTGCGCGAGCATGACTTATCCCGCGGGAATCGGCGCGCTGCGACTCTTTCGCCGCTCGCTGCGCCACATCTTGAGGAGGAAAGCTCCGAGAGCGGCCAGCGTCGCCGCGCCCGCCAGACGGACGAAATTCATGATCGCTGGCGTGTATTGCCCGGTCGTCGGGTCGTAGTGAAAGCAGAACAGCAGCAATTGATCGACCGGCGAACCGATCTTGCCGGAGGAGGCCTCGACCAATCCTAATCGCAGATCGCGCGGAGAATACTGGATGCCGTAGAAATAGCGGGCCAGCTTGCCATCCGGCGTCAGCACCATAATGCCGCTGGCGTGGGCGAATTGGTCGGAGCGCGGGTCATAGTTGTAATGAAAGCCGACCGCCTCAGTGAGTTGCTTGATCGAAGTTTGGTCGCCGGTGAGAAAATGCCAGCCGCCGGCGGCGCCGGGGCGGCCGTATTTTTCGACGTACACCACTTTCTTCGCCGACGCCAGCTCAGGCGTCTCACGCGGGTCGAAGCTAATCGTCAGAACGTTGAAGTTGCGTCCAATATCGAGCGATGCGATCCCCTCCAATCCGTGTTCCAGCCCATTGAGCACTTCGGTGCAAAGCCGCGGGCAGCGATAATAGGCCAACACGAGAATGACCGGTTTGGCGCCGAAATAGCGGCTGAGCCGGACGGCATGGCCCGCTTCGTCGCGAAACTGCAAGTCGAGCGGCGTTTGCTGGCCGAGATGCTGCTCGATGTTCACGCCGTGCAATAGTGGTGGCAAAGCGTCGCCGGCCATCGCGGAGGAGACGAGCAGACAGAGAAGCCAAGTTGCAAAACAGATGGGTAGTCGCATTGGATCCTCGTTACTCGCCTTTCCGTAGCTGAATTCGCCAGAATCAGTTCAACCTACCGCGTCACGTTCGGAATTCCGGCGAACTCCGCTGCGTCCAACTTGTCACTCGCCATTTGCCACTCGCCCCGAGCTGGATGGTCCAGGGGGATGCGTTCGCTGGAATTCCAGCCGCTCGTTTGCCGGTTGCTTTCCGGTCGGCGGCGCGGGCGATTCACTCACCAACAGCTTCATCGCTTCCTCAATCGGAATTCGCGCGATTTGCCGCTTCTGATCGATCCAGCCGTATCCAGCATGGCTAGCGTCGATGCGCGATTGCTTGTCGGCTAGCTCTGGCGGCAGACCCTCGAGCCGCGGCGCGCGGGGCCAACGCATCTCTCGGGCCGTCGTTTCCGTCTCGCGGCCCGGCGCGCCCCCCGCGTTGCGCGCGAACAAGTCGAAGGCGCGGACCATGGCCAGCATGATCGCGACGCTTACCATGCCGAGCACAGCGCCCGAGATGACGATGCCGCGAATGCTGGCGTCGCTCGGCTCGAATGCCGTGCTCGTGTTGCTGGGTTCTTGTTGTGGGTGCCTATCGTCAGTCATGCGTTTGCTCCGGCGGTGGCAGTTGTTCGTCGAGCGGCGCGAGCGGCAGCTTACCAACCTGCCGAAAAAATGCCGCCAACAGGATTCCACCGATTCCCAGGGCGGCCCCGATCGCCACCAGCGTGTCGAGCCAATGGGCCGCCCAATCCCCCTGTGGCTGGAAGGCCGGGATGATCTGCCAATAGATGTCGATAAACCGCATCAGCAGGATGAATGCCGCCACCGCGCCGAGCGTTCGATAGTTGCGTTTGATTCGCCGCGACAGCAAGAGAATGAAGGGCAATGCGAATTGGCAGAGCGCTAACAAGCCGACGAACCACTGCCAGCCGCCGGTCGAGCGCGGCAGATACCACGGCGTCTCTTCCGGCAAATTGCCGCTCCAAATCAGCAAGAATTGCGCGAACGAAACATAAGCC
>DASZFO010000163.1 GCA_035939775.1 Pirellulales bacterium
GTGGGCCCGCGAACCGGGGCTTCCCTTCGCTCCAGCCCCGGCCACCCCGCCGCGCCCCAGCCACCCTGATTTATTCGACATTTTCGATCTGCGATGAATTCAAGACGCTCACCGGCGAGACGGCTCCGAGGACTCGGCAGCATTCAGCCTGCGCATCTTTGCTTCCAGCATCTGCCCCAGGCCAGCCTCCAGACCGGTCTTGGCCGCGATTGTCGTCAGCTTCTTCGTATTCTCGGGCGACACGTCGCAGACAAAGTTCGTCAGCACGACGTCATGTCCGTCTGCCACGATGACGAACAATCCGTGAATGGCCCCGTCGCCTCGCGCTACAGCGACTCGGACCGCTTTATCTCTTTCCTGCGCCCGGACCACGTTCTCCCAATTCCCCGCACGCACTTTCTCGTCGTAGTGCGACAGCAGCTTTTCGCTCAGCCCGGATTGGTCCGGCAAGCCCTCATAGACCCGCACGTGAACCTCGCGGACGACTTGCCCCAGAGTCTGGACAATTTGGCGTGCGGCCATCAGCTTCTCGGCGGCAAGCCGCGTGCCTTCCGACCCCTTGTTCGTTCCCGCGGAGTTGGCCAGCGCCTCGGAGACTCCGGCAACCGCGGCATCACCGATTCCGAAAACATCGCTTATCAAACCCTGGCTTAGATCAACCTGGACAGTGGCCGGAGGCAGGTCGGGATAATCGAATTCAATCCGGCCCGCGGATCCACTATTGCCCGAAACGGCAGATTGGGCACGAGCAGCGGCGGCGCCCAACAATGTTACTGCCGCGAACGCAGCGCAGGCGCCAGCGCGGCGAACCAGCAAAGATTGAGCTTGCATCACGATTTCCTCCCTTAAATGAGTTGCGAACAGGATTTCCACGACAGTCGATCCGCGGCCATACGTGCCGCCTATCCTCGAATTCGCTCCCTGGCGGACAATCTTGGCAAGGCGGTCCATGATTTTCCGGGCCATTGTTGTGTACTACTTCCCTGACCCCGGTCCCTGACCTCAGATTCGTATGGCCTTGCAGCGCGTATTAGAACCCGAAGTGATGGATACCGCCGAGGAGGCCATCGACTACGATGCGATGGACCATGCGGCCGTGAACCGCTTGTTCGTCACCGATTTCTTGTTCGCCGCGCAGGCCGCGGGTTTGGCGGTCGCCGAAGTGCCGAGCGCAGGGAGTAGGGTGCGTCAAGTCCGCGCAGACGCACCGGAACCTGCCGCTCGCGGTGCGTCTGCGCAAAGCCTTGACGCACCCTACGGCTTCGTTGAAGTTCTCGATCTGGGCACCGGCACCGCTCAGATTCCCGTCGAACTCTGCCGCCGAGCGCCGAACATTCGGATCACGGCCGTCGATTTGGCGGCGGAAATGCTCCAAATGGCGAAGATCAACGTCGAACTGGCCGCGCTGCGCGACCGAATCCAGCTCGATCGGATTGATGCCAAGGAGTTGCCCTACGACGACGGTCGATTCGATGCCCTCATTTCCAACAGCATCGTCCACCATATCCCTGAACCGGCGGCCGTGCTGGCCGAGGCGGTGCGCGTCGTTCGCCCCGGCGGGCTGATCTTCATTCGGGACCTACTTCGTCCCGACGATGACGCCACGGTCCATCGGCTGGTGGCAACGTATGCGGCCGGCGCGATCGAACATCAGCGCGCCATGTTCGACGCCTCACTTCGCGCCGCGCTCAATCTGGATGAAATCCGCGCTCTGATCGCGGCACTCGGCTTCGCGCCAAAATCCGTCCGCGGTACAAGCGACCGCCACTGGACGTGGACGGCACGGAAATGACGCTCGCTGTGAAGCCAGCGATCCGCTGCGGTGCGGTTCACCGTAACCCGTCTACAAACTTCCCGCGAAACGTTAGAATACCTTGACGCGACGCCACCACGACCCATGCGACCGCGAATCCCGCGTCCCGATTTCGTACTTCGTCCTTCGCACCTCGTACTTATTTCATGCCTTCCTTCGCCCATCTACATTGCCACAGCCATTACAGTCTGCTCGACGGGGCCAGCCCGATCGACAAGCTCGTTGCCCGAGCCAAAGAGTTGGGGATGAACGCCCTGGCCCTGACAGACCATGGCAATCTGCATGGGGCGTTGGACTTCTATCACACCGCGCGCAAGACCGGCATCAATCCGATCGTGGGCTACGAAGCGTACATTGCGCCTGATAGCCGATTCAAGCGCGACGCCGGGGCTTTGAAGGAGGCCAGCTACCATCTGACGCTCTTGGCTCAGAACCGCACCGGCTTTCAGAACCTGATCAAACTCGCGTCGTCGGCCTTTCTCGAAGGTTTTTACTTCAAACCGCGGATCGACAAGGAGCTGCTGGCTGCTCACCACGAGGGGCTGATCTGTCTGAGCGGCTGCGTGAGCGGAGAGTTCAGCCGCGCGCTGCTCAAAGGGACTGGCCAGGAAGAAGCCCAGCTTGCCGAAGCGCGGCGAATCGCCGAATGGTTTCAGAAGCTTTTTGGCGAGCGGTACTTCATCGAAATCCAGAACAACGGACTGGAGATTCAGCGGCTGGCGATGGACGGGGCCGTCGAAATCGCCCGCCGGACAGGCATCCCGCTCGTCGCCACGAGCGACGCCCATTACGTCAATCGCGAGGATTCCGAGGCCCAGGATGTGCTGCTCTGTATCAACACGGGCAAATTCCGCACCGACACGAACCGGATGCGGATGGAAGGGGACCAATTCTACCTCCGCGCGCCGGATGAGATGTATGCGGCCTTCCCCGGGTTCGAGGAAGCGGTCAAGCAGAGCCAGTTGATCGCCGACAGTGTCAACATCGAATTGGAACTCGGACAGCGGCACTTCCCGCGGTTCGACCCACCAGACGATAGGACGCCAGCCGATTATCTCCGCGAATTGTGCATGCAGGGGCTGAAGGAGCGCTACGCGGACAATCCGAAGCGGCTCGTCGATGCCGAACTCTCAGCCGAGGTGATTCAGCGGCTCGATCGCGAATTGGACGTGATCAACCAACTCGGCTTTCCGAACTACTTCCTGATCGTCTGGGACTTCGTCCGCTTCGCGCGCGAGCGCAAGATTCCGGCCACGGCGCGCGGCTCCGGCGTCGGCTCGTTGGTGGCCTACGCGCTCTTTCTGAGCCATGTCTGCCCGCTGGAATACGATCTGCTGTTCGAGCGGTTTCTCGATGTCCATCGCACCGAGGCCCCGGATATCGACATCGACTTCTGCAAAGACGGTCGTCCCGAGGTGATCCAATACGTCAAGGACAAATACGGCGAGGCGAACGTCGCCCAGATCGGCACGTTCGGCACGCTCAAGGCCCGCGCCGCGATCCGCGACGTGGGCCGCGCGCTGGGCCTGCCGATCCCGCGCGTGGATGCGGTCGTGGCGATGGTCCCCGACGAATTGGGAATCGACCTGGCCGGCGCGCTCAAGCAGAGCGCCGATCTCAAGCGGGCTTACGACAGCGACGGCGAAGTGCGCGAGCTGCTCAATTTGGCGATGAAGATCGAGGGGTTGGCTCGCAACGTCGGCACGCACGCCGCCGCGGTCGTGATCGCCGATCGGCCGCTCACCGACTACGTGCCGCTGCAGCGCGTGCAGAACAAAGAGGAAATCATCACCCAATGGGCAATGGGAGACGTCGAGCGGGCCGGCCTGTTGAAGATGGATTTCCTCGGCCTGCGCAACCTGACGATTCTTGCCAAAGCGGTGAGCCTCATCGAGCAGACGACCGGCCGGCGCGTCGATCCCTACAAATTCCCGCTCGACGATCGCGACACATTCGCCCTGCTCTGCCGCGGCGAGACGAAGGGGATCTTCCAGTTGGAGAGCGGCGGCATCCGCGATCTGCTGCAGAAGATGAAGCCCGACCACTTCCGCGACATCATCGCCACCAACGCCCTTTATCGCCCCGGGCCGCTGGAAGGGGGCATGGTCGACGACTACGTGCAGGTCAAGCTCGGCCGCAAGCAGCCGGAATACAAGCATCCGGTGATGAAAGAGGTGCTGGAAGAAACGCACGGCGTGATGGTCTATCAAGAGCAGGTGATGCGGATTCTGAACGGCCTGGGCGATATCGAGCTGCCCAGCGCTTATACCTGCATCAAGGCCATCTCTAAGAAGAAGCTCGAAACGATCGCCAAGTTCCGCACAGAGTTCGTCGCCGGTTCTCGGCGGAAGGGCTTGACGGAGCGCGAGGCGACGGAACTGTTCGGCCTGATCGAAAAATTCGCCGGCTACGGTTTCAACAAGAGCCATTCGACCGCTTACGCCTTGATCGCCTACATGACGGCCTATCTCAAGGCCCACTATCCGCTCGAATTCATGGCGGCGTTGCTCGCGGGCGATATTCCGGATCGCAATTTCAAGAAGAAGGACTCGCTCGTCGAGCATCTCGAAGATTGCCGGCGGATGAACATCGAAGTTGCCAATCCGGACGTGAACCGCTCGGAGGTCGATTTCGCCGTGGCCGATGGGCGAATCGCATTTGGGCTTTCGGCCATCAAGGGCTGCGGGGGCAACGCGGCCCACGGCATCGTCGCCGCCCGCCAGAAGGACGGGCCATTCCGCAGTTTGTTCGATTTCTGCGCCCGAGTCGATCCGGCCGCAGCGAATCGCACCGCGCTCGAGAACTTGATCAAGGCCGGGGCGTTCGATTCGCTTGGCGCGCGGCGCGCGCAACTATTCGACGCGGTCGATCGGGCGCTGCAAACCGGCTCGGCGGCGCTCGCCGATCGGAAGTCTGGTCAGAAGGGCCTGTTCGACGACTCGGAGGATGCAGCGGACGCCGCGGCCGGCACAGCCAATCTGCCCGACATGCCGGAATGGGACGACCGGCAGAGGCAAGCGGCGGAGAAGGAGGTGCTCGGCTTCTACCTTACGAGCCATCCGCTCGAGGAACATGCCGCCACGCTCGCGGCCTACACGACGCACACGACCGTCACCGCCGCCGCCCTCCCCGCCCGCACGGAAGTCTACCTGGGCGGGATGCTCGCTTCGATCAAGCATTCGCACACGAAGAACGCTCGCCCCGGTTCGACCAACACGAAATACGCGATGTTCGATTTGGAAGACATGAGCGGCATCCTGCGGTGCATCATTTGGCCGGAGGAATTCGCCAGTTTTGGCCAACTCGTCGTCGCCGATTCGATTCTGGTCGTGCGCGGCTCAGTCGATCGTCGCGTGGGAAGCGAAGAGGCGAACCTGATCGTCAACGAATTGATTCCCCTCGATCAACTCGCCGGCCGTTACACCCGCGGCATCGAAATCCGACTCGTCGAAGGCCCGCGGGCGGTCGAGCAGCTCGAGCGGCTGCACGAAATCCTCCGCGGATATCCAGGCAATTGCAACCTGCAAATCCTGTTGAATCTCGAAGACGGCAACCAGGTGCGCCTGACCAGCGGCAACTTGCGCGTGACCGTCGATCCGCAGATGCGCGACCGTCTCGACGACCTCCTCGGCCCCGGGCAATACCGTCTCATCACCTCGCGGCCATCGCCCAGCGCTCCGACCCCGGCTCATTCGCGGCGGATGGCAACGGTATCATCCTAGCGGAGGGATGTTCGGCGATTCCAGCGAGAGAGACGACGGAATTTGAAATCAGTCCATACCGCGACGATACTGGAAATCTCCGCCCCTTGGATACGACGGCGTCCGAAAACGGCATTCGCCGAGATTCCAATTTACGCACCGCCAGGTGGATAGAATGGATGTCCCATCCATCGGACCAATGAAGAAGGACGATCGGTTCGAGTTGTACAGATCCGAAAATCACAACAACGGCGTGAACCATGACCAGCGTGACGATCGCACAGGCTCAGGCAAAACTGCCGGAAATCATCGAGCAGCTTCAGCCGGGAGAGGAAATCATCATTACGGATCACGGCAAACCCTTGGCCCATGTCAAGAAGGCCGAGCGAACTTCGTGGCCATGCAAGGCGGGAAGTTATCGCAAGGCTGAGTTTTGGATGGCTCCTGATTTCGACGCGCCACTTGACGAATTCAGGGAGTACATGGAATGACGTTGCTGCTTGATGCGCATGCCTTCCTGTGGTTTTGCCAGGACGATCCTGCGTTGTCGCAATCCGCGCGGTCGAAGCATTGCCGCCCCACCATAAGGATCCGTTCGATCGCTTGCTGATTGCTCAATCCATGATCGAAGGGATTCCAATAGTGAGCGTCGATGAAAAGTTCGATTCGTATCCCGTGACCCGGCTTTGGTAAACCAACAAACCCGGTGGCCAATTCCGCGCCTTGCGATAACTGCATCGCGCTTGGCACGCGGCGAAATCTGCGTCAATCTGCGAAATCCGTGGATAATTCCTTGCCGGTCACGCGCGACTAATGATCCTCCTGTCGGCGAGTCATTATGAACTGCCGGATGATTTCGGTCTTGAAGCTGAACAGCCAGGGGCTGGCCACGGTCTCGTCATCCTTGATCACCTTGCCGTCGGGTCCGATTAGGATGAAGCTCGGAAATCCGTTAAACCCGCGTCCCTCGTAACTTGCCAGAATTCTTCCGTCCGGACGGTCAACGACGATTGGATACTTTAATCCGTTCTTGGCGACGTCCTCCTTGATCGCGTCTAGCGGCATCGAGTTGTCGTGAACGCCTATGACAACAAGCCCCTTGTCTTTGTACAAATCGCGAACGAGCTTCACTCTGGGCATGTCCCAGTGGCACACGCCACACCAAGTCGTCCAGAACTGGAGCAGAACGAACTTGCCGCGGAAATCGGCCAGCGACATCTTGGGCTTATCGGTATTCAGCCACGCGGCGCCATCGAGTTCCGGCGCCGGCTTCCCGACGAGCGAGATCGCCGCCAAATGCTCCTTCTGGTCTGGCGGAATGATCCCGCGCTGGAATGGCGAAAGTTCCTCGGGATAGCCGGTAACCTGCGTGCTGTAATCTTGCAGTTTCATCCGCAACACCACGTGATCGAGCGCGGTTGATTCTTCCAGACGAATTCGGACCTCGGCGCCGAGTGGCTCGTAGGGATGAAACGCGACGAGCGTCTGGAGCGGTTGCGGTTCTTCAGTTTTCCAGTCGACGGGAACAAACGGCGGCGATAATTCAAAGCGGCCTTGTGCGTCGGTGACGGCCGACGAACAAGCATTATTGAGGACCGAGCCTCGAAATCGGACGATAGCGCCTGTCAGCGGCGTTCCGCCTTGATCCTGCACGATCCCGCGAACCTTGGGAGGTGACCTGACCAAAATGTCATGGGGCACGATCGATCCATCGGCCGCGACGCCAATTCGATACCGGGTCGGCGATACATAGTGGCCGCCGGCAATCGAGATGCTCGCCAATCCCGCGGCCAAGTCGATTTCGAATTCTCCGCGGTCATTCGTCTCTGCGAAACCAGCCTGACCCCACTCGAGAGCAAATCGAGCGAAGGGGCCATTGTTCTCGTCGGAGTGCAGATCCCCCAGCAACGTACTCCCCGAAATGGGTTTGCCGCTGGCGCCGTCAAGCACGCGCCCGCGAGCCTTGACCTTGCGATGGAGTTGGAAAGTGAATTGGTCGGCGCCGGGGCCGATCTCGAAACTCTCGCGGTCGTCCGCCAGGCCGTGACCGGCAAGCTGGAGGTATTCCGGCGTGACGAAATAATCGGGATGCCTCAGCCGCACACTGATGTATTTGCCCGCCGCCACTGTAAGTTGTGCTGTCCCGTCGGGCCGCAGCTCCGGAAGCTGGTCTGTAAACGATGATGGGTTATCGTTCGATTCGTGCGTAATGTCGATCAAAAGCCCCTTGGTGGGAGGCGCGTTTGCGTCGATCTTGATTTGAAAGGTCAGCTTGATTCCATGTTTCAACGTGGCATCCGCGGGGATGTTCCTATCGAGCGTGATGCCGCTGAGCTTCGTGGGAGCAAAATCGGGATGCTTCAATGCGATGTCGACCTTGCCATCGGGTAACTCAGGAAGCACCAAATTTCCGGCGGCATCGCTGTTGGGAGAGCATCCACAGGCGGAAACAAGAGGTCGTGATTCGAGCCACAGCCAAACCGTTCCGTTCGGTCCACTATGCTTCATTAACCGAATCGACGCGCCCGGCACGGCGTTCCCCAATCCATCGTGCACGTGGATCGTGGCGGCAACCGGTTTGAGCACCGTCAAATCAACGTCCTGGCGGACGGTCTTGTTCAGCAGGTCGCATTGTCGATAGCCGACCAATCCATCGGGCGTCTTGGCCTGCACAATGTACGAATTCTCGGCGGCAAGTCGAGTGAAGCGAACGATGCCAGATGAGTCCGACTTTGCATCGCGCGGCGTTGTAATGTATGAGCTAGAGACGGAGTCGTAGCGGAATAGACTCACGACCGCATCGGCCTGAGGAACTCCAGTGCCATTGATCGCGCGAACCGCGATCTCGCCTGAGTTAGCGTCGGAGGCCGGCTCGGCGGCGCACGTCTCACTCGAAAGCTGAGAGAGGATGCAGCTCAGAGCAACGAACACTAAGCAACCGAACGATCGAATCCAACTCATCGAACGGCTCCATTCACCGCGGAAATGTATGGCGGAAATAAATTGGACGAGATACGTCGCCGATGAGGGCCAGATCGAATTGTAGCCGATCGCAGGCTGCTCTGGCTTCGGAAATCGTGACGGCGTCGCGTAATTGGCGTTCCCCGACAAAGCCCTCAGCGACCGAATCGCGATACCGAAGGTGGGGCCGTTGATCCCGAAGCAATTTATCCAAAGATCGCGCAGATTTTCACAGATTGGAATGCAGTTCTTCCAAACCTCCGTCCATCCGCGAAATCTGCGGAAAGTTTCGGTCGGCGGAGAAGGGGACAGTCCCCGTTTTGCTTCGCGGACTGCGCAAAAGGGGGACAGTCCCCTACGCCGCGCGTTCGATGCGCAATTGCGGGCGGCGCTTGGAGAACCAGCCGTCGCCGAGGACGGAGAGGGCCACGCGGTCTTCCAGGTTCGGGCGGAAGATCGTCAGCAGCAATAGCGGCAGATACCAGGCCACGAACAGTCCGCCCTGATGCGCGTTCCAGAATTGCGTGGCGAGCATCACGGCCGCCGAGCAGCTCATCAGCGTGCCAAGGTTCTTTTGCGCCGGCCAGATCGCCATCGTGCCGGCCAGTGCGATGCAGGCTGCCAGGACCGGAATTCGATACACGGGGTCGAGCAGCTTCAGGCCCCAGAAGCCCTCGAAATAACCTTGCGTCATCTGCGGGATCGTCCAGCCGAACATCTGCTTCAGATCGGCGATGAACGCCTGCTGATTCGTCGCCATCAGGGCAAGAATCCCGACCAGAATCCCCAGCGGCGGAATCAATCCGCCGATGAATCGCAGCAAGCCGCGCTGCCAATAGAAACTGAGCCACAGGGGGAGCAGGAAAAGCGGATAGTAGCTGAGCCCGATCGCCAGGCCGATGAACATGCCGGAAATCACGGGGCGGCGATAGGCCAAGATGGCCCAAACCAACGGGGCCGCGGGCAACACGTGGCGGAGATGGCCCGTCAGCTCCGCGGTGTACGGCAGCAACAGATAAACGAGCGCTGCCGCGATGCCCGTCTTCGCGTTGTCGAAATGCCAATAGCCGATCAGCACCAATCCGAGCACGACTGCGAAGTGCAGACACACCATCACCAGCCGCGAGGTGAACGGATCAACTGCCGGCCGGTTCGGCTGCGGCTCCTTATCCGCCGCCGCTTTGGCCGCCGGATTGAGAACTGTCATGTCCTGCGTCACGATGCTCGGCATGCGAAACAGCGGAGGATAGCCGGGGCCTTCTCGAGCGGCTCGATCGCTCTCGAGCGCGGGGCCTTGATCGGCGGCCACCGCAACGACCGGTTGAGCAACATGTTCCTCCGGCTCCGGCTTGCCGGTGAGCACGTTGGACATGAGAAACATGAACAGGGCGATACCCAAAAACGTCAGCCCGCCGACCGAAAGGTTCGGCTCCAAGAGGGGCCGGCGGACCATCATGGGATCGATGAGCATTCGCACCAGAAACAGCAGGCCGCTAGCGAAGACCCAGATGTAGCCGGCCTGCTCGACGCCGGCATCGTGGACGCCGTGGCCATATTGCACGGCGAGCAGGCCCGGTGCCGCCGCAATCAAGCAGAGCAGGTCCAGATTGCGGACGCTCCACAGCCGGCTGAACTTAAAGAAGACCGCGATCGTCAGCAGCGACGAGAGATGGACCCAAGTCGTCGGGCTGACGCGGTTATAGAAGAAAGGAAAGTCACTCATTTTCGCCGCCGTCCGAGGAATCCAGACTCGTTGATCTCAGCGAAATCAATTCGCCCTCACCCTAGCCCTCTCCGGTTCGACTCGGCTCAGCGAAGTCCCAAAGGGAGAGGGGACCATAGCGGGAAATCAATGCATCAAAAACGGCGAGCCAAATCAAATCCAAACACAAGCCTAAAGATACGCAGTTTGGGCTGATTTGCCAAGAACCTAAGCGGCTCTCAAGCATGCGCCCCAAAAATGCGCAATTCTTGACGGCTATGCGGCTTATCGCAGCTCTGGCGCGCTGACCAACTCGTCGCGCAACAGCATTTTGGCCCTGACGATGTTGAGTTGCCGGCGACAATCACGCGGTCACGAGACTCGAAAGGAAAACGAATCACAGCCAAGCCAAGCGATCGCGAGCGACAAGGCGAGCCGGAGGGCGTAAGCCCCCGGAGCAAAAACGAACAACAGCGATAAACCCTCGCTAGCGCGTCGGGCTGGTGGGCTGTTCGTCAAGCCGTCGCCGGGCAGTCGCCGCCCAGGGGCTTTCCGGGGAAAGCTTGAGAAACGCCCGCCAGTGAAGATCGGCTTCGTCGCGGCGCCCGAGGTCGTCCAAGGTGCGGGCCAGGTGATAGTGAACGTCGGGATATTCGTCGTGGAATGTCAGCGCCCCCTCGAACGCGGCGACGGCCAGCTCGCGCTGCCCCAGCTCGGCCAGCACGCAGCCGAGATTCGCTCGAGCTTCGACATATTCCTCGTCCAACTCGATCGTCATGAAGTAACGCTCCCGCGCGGCGGTCGTGTCGCCCAGGCGATAGAGCAACTCGGCCAGGGTGAAGCAAATCTCGGCGTTCGGCCCCCCTGCCGCCATCGCCGCGCGATACATATCGGCGGCGGCCTCCAATTCGCCTTCGTCCTCGAGATGAGATGCTCTGGCGACCAATTCCGCGGCGTTCGCCGGCGTCAGCGACGGCAGCATCCGAGCCAGCGGAAGAATGGCTTCATTCGATTCGGCCGACGGCGCTCCGGCATCAGCGCCCGTCGCCGCACCGGCCGAGTCTGCTCCAGCGGGTTCAAAGTCAAACCAGAATTGTCCGCCCGGCGCAACGAGCCCGTCCCACTGCCGCAGCAGCAGGTGCTTCCCCTCGACGATGATCGACAATTGGGCCAGCGGCCGGCGCACGCTCGGAACGTAGCGGGCCAACTCGGCCAGTTTCTTCTCGATCGTCTGAGGCGACATCCCCGAAGCAAGCAGCTCCGCTAGCCGCCGCGCCGTGGCGACTTCTTGAAAGTCGAAATACGGCAGACGGCGGACTTCCCGCGTCGGTACGATCAACCCCCGACGATGCCAGCGGCGAACCACGGCCACGGGCAAGTGCAACAACTCGGCCAACATCGCCGGTGTATAGAGCCGCCGAACATGCTGCTCACTCTCGACCAGCCCCAGCCGCTGCCAAAGCTGCGTTTCGGTGATGACTTCGATCCGCCCCTCTTCGACGTCCCGCCGAACGGCGTCGCCGAATTGACGGTCCCAATCGGCCGGCGCCAGCGGCAAATCCTCTTCCCCCAGCACGATCACTCCGGCGCCGTCGCTGGGATTCTCAACCGCGACGCCGCCATGCTCGCGGATCAACTGCTGGGCGTCGCGGCGCGACATTCCGGCCAGCTTGCCGATCAGCGCCACCTGCGCTCCGGCTAACTGCTGGCAAGCGTCGTTTTCCATCGTTACCAACGAGTCCATTCGACAGACACCTGCGAGAATCGCGAGACTAGGAAGTGATGAACGGGGCGCTGTCAGCGCTTCAAAGCTGAATTGAAGGGTGCCATGGTCACTGCTCTGAGTGGCCATGCCTCGACGCGGCTCATGCCCACGCCGACCCGCTGGCGCGGGTGCCCCGCGTGGGCATGGCACCCAACCTATCAGATTACCTCTGAAGGTCCACTAGAAATAGCTGACGCCGGCTGTCGGCTGTTTCGCCACCGAAGCTTGCTGCGGCACCGATGAAGGACTTGTTGTCGCCGTCGTCGGCCGCGGCTCAACGGAGCCAACGCCGGGCGGAGGCGGAAGTGAAGGAGGAGTCGGCGCCGGCACCGGGCTTGCCGCGGGCGGCACCCCATCCGACTGGCAAGGGACTTTCGTCATGACCAGCCGCGGGATTCGGCAAGTGAACGTCGTCGGGACGATCTTCTCCACGCAGCGCGGCACCTGAATCGTGTGCTGCTCTGTCACCATCCGGCATGTCTGCACGGGCACCTGTTCGACGCGCTCTTCCGTTACCAAGCGGCAGGTCACGACCGGCACCTTGCGGACTAATTCCTGGGGCACCATGTGGCAAACCTGCACGGGCACCTTCCGCTCGACATGCTCGACCACCGGCCGGCAAATCGTCACCGGCACCTTGCACACCCGCTCTTCTTCGACCATCCGGCATGACTGCACGGGCACCTTTTGGACCACCTCCTGCTGCACCAGTCGGCAAACTTGCACTGGCACTTTTTCGGTCACGACGCGGGGCACCAGGCATGTTTGCGGTACCTGATGGGCGACGACATTCGGCTGCCAGACGTGGCAGACCACCGTCTGGCTCGGGCCTTGTTCGCAAACCCAGCGACAAGTTCCCGGCTGGTAGGTCGTGCAGCCGGTGTTCGGATCGGTTATGCATTGTCCCGGCTGCCAAACCATGTGGCAGCAGGTCGGCCCCGGATGAGTCGTCGTTTGATCGATGAAGTGCCCCTCGTCGGCATAGCAGGTGCGATAAGTCGTCACCGGCTCGGCGACGGTGCGACAGATTTCTCGCTCGGCCGTTTCCATTACCGGGCGACAGACGGTATATCGCTGCTCTTCCTCGTGCGTTTCGACAACGGGACGAGCAACCGTGTAGTGCTGTTCATGCTCGGTCGTCTCGGCGACCATCCGCGTGACATCATAACTGCAATCGTGCATCTGCGTTTCGTAGACCGGCTTCAGCACCGTGCAACGCTCTTCTCGTTCGCTCGTTTCGGTCACCGGCCGGCAGACGGTGTACCGATGCTCGTGCATCTGCGTCTCGACGACCGGATGACATGTCGTGACTTGTTGCGATTCGTAAACCGTCTCGTGCTCGACGCGGTTGACGGTGAATTGTCGCTCTTCCCAGACCGTTTGGCAGACGATCTTGTACTCCGGCCCGCACGAACAACATTGCGCTCGAGCGCCTGCCGCTGGCAAAACGATTTGTGCCGAGACGGCCGCAAATAGCAGGATGGTTTTCATGCTCCGCACCTTTAAGTCAAAGCGACCATGTGGATATTCCCCAACACCGCAGCCACCCTTTCCCTTCGTTTTTCAACCGACTCGCCTCTCGCGTTCGCACCAAACCGCTATCACGCCACCATCAATCTGCTGGATGGAAGCGTTGGTAGCAAATTGTTTTTTCGGTGTTCTGCAAAAGTCGCGCCGCAAGTCTTTGCCTAAAAGGAGTTACGACAGGATGAATTCTTTGAAGATTCCGCCTGATTTAGCCGACTTGCGGCGGTCGTCGCAGCATCTCGATGGTAGATTCCGAAGCACGAACGCCTTCAACTTTTCCCATTCGGCAAATCTTAAACAAGAAACGCGGGCTTGTACGCTAGCGAGCCGCTGGCTGCTGCCGCTTCTGGAGCTTTTCATGGGCCGCCATCGCCGCGTCGCGAACTTCCAGCGGAAGGCTGGAATCGCGGAGACGATCGACAGCCGGTTCGACGCGGCTGAGATCGGCGCTCGGATCGGCGTCGGCCAGTTGTCCGATGGCCCGCAGGCCGTTGACGAGAATGATCGACCGCTTCTCGGCTTGCATGGCCGGATCCTCTTTCTCGATCGCCTTCGACTGCTTGGGGTCGAGCATTTCCAAGAGCGTGTCGATGGCCCGCGGATCGCCGCGGCGGGCCAGCGCGGTGGCCGCGTTGTAGGAAACGTCGGGATAAGGGTCGTCGAGCATTTTTACCAGCGGCGACGTCGCTCGCTTGTCGCCAACGATCCCCAGCACATAGGCCGCGCGGAGCCGAATCACCGGCTCGTGATCGCGCGACGCATCGAACAGCGTGCTGAACAGTTTTTCTCGATCCGGCAATTCGGCTTCGGCAGTTTGGTCGCCGGCCGATTGCAGGTTCGCGACGAGCATCCCAATCGCATCGAGCGCCGAGCGCCGCACGGGAAGTTCGCTCGGTTCGCGACTGGTCGAAGCCGCCTTCAGCAGAGCCGGCAGCCCTTCGGGCGTGTTGAACTGCCCGAGCGCACTGCTAAGATAGACCCGCAGGTTGATCGATCGATCGTCCATCAGCCCGGCGTCGATACTTTCGTTCAGGAGTTCCGCAAGCTTGCCCGCGAGTTGGGCGTCTCCCTTCAACTGGTTTCCACGATCGTTGCGGAGCATCTCGGCAAGGTACTCCGCTTTCTGCCAAGCATCGTCCGTATTGCGCCCGATGCCCTCGACATACTTTTGCGGATCACTGTCCGGAGTGGCAAGCCAAACGAACAACATCCATACGACCACGATAATGGCGACAATGATCCCCGGTATCAGAAACAGTTGCACCAGAAACCCGGCGCTCGGAGGCTGCACCGGCGGCAAATCGTCGGAAGAGATCGGATTCTGGGCGGGAGCAGACATGAAGGACGGGATTCGGGGTTCGGGACTCACACGGAATCATCGCGCTTCGATTGAGGAGCAAACTTAAGTGTATGAGCCCACAATTCGCCGTCAACCCGCGGCTAATCGCGTTGGAGTTCAGGCTTTAGCCTGTGCGCCACAGCCTAAAGGCTGAACTCCAACAGTCCGACCTCATATCTCCAATCTCCGACGTGCAACTCCTCGACCTCACGCTCGACACTCCGGCTGAAAATCTCGCGCTCGACGAGGCGCTGCTGCTGGCGGCCGAAGCGGCGGGCCAGCCGCAAGAAGTGCTGCGGCTTTGGGAGCCGCGGCAGTTTTCCGTCGTGATCGGTTCGTCGTCGCGAATCGCAAACGAAGTCGCTCTCGAGGCGTGCCGAGCCCGCGGCATCGAAGTGATGCGGCGCACCAGCGGCGGCGCCGCGGTCGCCATCGGCCCCGGCTGCCTGATGTACTCGCTCGTGCTCAGCCGGCAATTGCGGCCGGAGCAGCGCGCGATCGACCCCGCTCATCGCTTCGCGCTCGACGCGATCGTCGGCGCGATCGGCCGGCTCGTGCCGGGCGTTGTTCGGCGCGGCACGAGCGATCTGGCGATCGGCGACCGCAAGTTTTCCGGCAACAGCTTGCGAATGAAGCGCGAGCATCTGCTCTATCATGGCACGCTGCTCTATGACTTTCCGCTCGACGTGTTCGCCGCCTGTCTTGCCACGCCGCCGCGCCAGCCCGCCTACCGCCACGGCCGCGCGCACAACGATTTTGTCACCAATCTCCCAATTGATGCCGGCTCACTTCGGTCCGCCCTAATCGCCGCCTTCGACGCACACGAAGACCAATCCGACTGGCCGCGCAAACATACAATTCAGCTTGCCACCGAAAAATATGCAATTGACGCATGGACGCACCGATTCTGACAAGAACCACGGATTGTACGAAGAGATCAACAGGATTACAGGATTCTTCAGGAGTTTTGCCGTCGAAGGCTTCGCCTTCGTGTTTGAAAATCAATCCTGCAAAATCCTGCAATCCTGTCCAAAAAATCCAATGGATCTAGACAGGATTATCAGGATCTTGTTCCAGGTACAGCCCATGAATCTCGTCGGCGAAATGCTGTTGCACGACGGCGCGGCGGAGCTTGAGCGTCGGCGTGAGTTCGCCGAGTTCGAGCGTGAAGCCGCGGCTCAGCAGCGTGAATCGTTGGATTCTTTCGCAGCTTGCCACATCCCTGAGCCGCGCGTCGATCTGCTGTCTGTACAAAGCCACCACGTCGGGATGCACGAGCGCCTCGGCCACCGAGTGGACGGGGATTTGCCGCTCGGAGATCGCGGTCCCTAGAGCTTCTGGATTGGGGACGATCAAAGCGGTGAGATAATTCCGGCCGTCGCCGATCACCATCGCCTGCACGATCAGCGGGTCTTCCACGAGCAGGTTTTCGAGAAAGACCGGCGCGATGTTCTTGCCGCCGGCGGTGACGATCAACTCTTTCTTTCGCCCGGTGATTCGCAAATAGCCGTCGCAATCGAGCTGCCCCAGGTCGCCGGTCAAGAGCCAGCCGTCGCGAATGGCGTCAGCCGTGTCGTCGGGGCGGTTCCAGTAGCCGAGCATCACGTGCGGCCCGCGCGTGAGGATCTCGCCATCATCGGCGATGCCGACTTCGACCCCCGAGATCGGCCGGCCGACCGTCCCCAGCTTGTGAGCCGTCGCGGTCGAAATCGTGATGACGGGCGATGATTCGGTGAGCCCATATCCTTGCAGTAGCGTGACGCCGCGCTGCCAGAAGAATTCGGCCGTTTCATTTGGCAAGGCCGCGCCGCCGGAGCAGCAGAGCCGCATTCGGCCGCCGAACAGTGCCGCGAGCCAGCCAGGTTCACCCGCTTTTTGCTCGCCGATAACGAATCGCCGAACCTTGTCGAAAAAGTATGGCACGCCGTTAAGCATCGTCGGGCGGAGCGATTGGCAATTGGCCAGAATCTTGTCGCGGCTCTCGGCCAGCGCCAACTGCGAGCCGCTGGCGATCCAAGTGTAGAGATCGCAAGTGCGGGAGAAGATATGCGAAAACGGCAGCCACGAGAGTCGCAGGTCGTCGGGCGAATAATCGAACGCGGCGAGCGTTGCCATGGCGTTCGACGCCAGATTCCGGTGGCTGAGCATCACGCCTTTCGGCTCGCCGGTCGTGCCGGACGTATAAAGAATCGTCGCCAGATCGTTCGGCTGCGTCTCGCGGAGCGAATCGCTTTCGAGTAGCTCAGCCTGCTCGGCGCTCGCTTGGTCGTTGGCCAGTTCGTCGAGTAGCTTCACAAGCATCGGCACCGGCCGCCCGCCAGGCGCTGGCTCGTGCTGCGGCTCAATCGGATCGAAAGCGATCCATGGCAAACTGTCGGGCAAACCCATCTCCGGCGACGCGAGCTTCGTCAATTGCTCGCCGCCCGAAACGATCACGACCCGCGCGCCCGAGTCGATAATCTGATAGCTAATCTGCGGCCCGGAGAGCGCCGCATGGACCGCGACATGCACGCCGCGAGCCAAGTGAATGGCCAGATCGACGACGATCCATTCATACCGATTCTCGCTGACCTGCACGACCCGATCCCCCGGCCGCACGCCAAGCCGCTTGAGCACCAGCGCCGTCCGTCGAACATCGTGGGCCAGATCATGCCAAGAAAGCGTGCGAAACTTCCCCTCGCCGGCGGGCAAATGCAGTGCCGTCCGATGCGCCTGCCCCCGCACCCGAGCGCAAAACATCGCCACCAGAGTTTCCCGCGCGTCGTACATGCCGAAAGCATATTCGACAAACGGCGCGAACGGAAGTTGCCCGAAAGAGTCACTGCTGCCGCCGCCAACTTACGATCGACGCCGAACCAAGGGGATGGATCAAGCGCGCTGGCGCAGCGGAGCAACTCTTTTCGCGAGCGCGTGCAATGGAACGACGTTCGGGTACGGCGGAATCGAATAGCCGACAAAGACGCGCGTCATGTTCGGTGCCGTCGAGCTATCTTCGAGCGCTTGAAACGGCTCGACCATGTGTAAGCGCGAGAGCAGCTTCGCGATTCTCCTCGAGCCAACCGCCTTCGCAGGATGCAGGGCCAGATTGTCGCCGACCTGCTCTTGGACCTTTCCGTTGCACACGAAGAGGTTCGGAACGATCAGCTCGTCCTCGGGATTATTCCAGATCGTCAATGCCGCGAGGAACGGCTGCTCGGGAATCTCATACCAGATCAATGCCTTCAAGAATTTTAATGCGAACCGCAGCAATGCCGCATCGGCCTGTTCGCGGCCAAACTCGCGCAGAAATGCAACATCCTTGAACCTCGAAAAGAAAGGGACTTCGTCGAAAAAGCCATTCCTGTGATATTGAGAAAGGTCGGCTAATCCTTCCTTCTCAACCACTTTCCAAAGTTTCGACTCATAATCACCGTTCGGCTTCATACATTCCATCCCGCGTCGCGGAGAAAATCGGCTTGCTTCTCGGTCAAAGTTCCGCGACCAAGTTTCCATGTGCCGTCGATATTGATCGCCGTACTTCCCGCGCCCGATCCGAGGTGAGCGTGCCACTGCTCGCCCGCCACTCTTGGAGGATCGATTCGATGAATGCCTTGCGCTCCCTGACCTTTCCGGACCATGCTCGCGGCTTGGCTTGGCGTCATGTCGGCCTATTGCGAATCTTTGTCCGCGGATCATTCCGATTTCTTGAGCCGACAACCTCGTAATCATAACTCAATATCTCGCGGCAGACCAGAAACACGTTTAGACGGTATTGGGTCAGTCTGAAATCAGGAATTCCTTTTGCGAAGTTGGAAGCCAGCCCAGATCAATCCGCTGCCGACCACGATGTCCCTCGCAATATGAAGAACGACAAGGCTCGAAAATCCCTTCCGGCTTGCGATTACAACTTCTGCCACGATGGCGAAAAGAAATATCACGCCGAAAATGATAAACAGCAATGAGACTACGCTGCGCCACAGTGAAGGCGATTGCCGTTCATTTGGCGATTGGTTGGTCCGAGGCGGTTCATACGGGTTCTCATCCATGCCCCCATCATACCTGATGGCTCTTGCAAGCCCAACGGC
>DASZFO010000164.1 GCA_035939775.1 Pirellulales bacterium
GATATGACTGCCTTACTCGCAATGTTTTTCTTGGAGGGCGCAGGAGCCGTTGCGATCCTATTCGCAATCCTGGCGTCCATCTTTTGGCTGTGGATGCTGATTGACTGCCTGATGAATCCGAGATTGCAAGGCACGGAGAAAATCGTTTGGGTTCTGGTCGTTTTATTTCTCCATCTGCTGGGCGCCGTGATTTACTTCGTGATCGGGCGGCAGCGAACGGGCGTGCCGTAGTCAGCCGCGCGCCATCGGCGTGAGCCTGCGAACCGATTGAAAATCCTTGATTATGACGCCGTAGCGAGCGTAGGGACCGAATGCTAGATCGACGGCCTCAGGATAGCCCGGAAAGCCGTCTGTCGAGATTTGCACGACTGGCGGATAACCGCCGGCCGCGAAGTGATGCGCGTCTGAGGCGTGAGGATTGGGGAATTCTAGCCGGCCCACAACACTTCATTTTCTCCGGGTGTCCACAGGCTATCATCGCGGAGTCGCTTTCTCTTGCGGCTCTCGCTACAATTCGTTTGTCTGGTCCGAATTGGGCGAAAGCCTGGTTTTGATCGCGCCCCGGTTGGATTGCCGTCCTTCCAGGGCTTGTTTCATTACGATTATTGTACCAACATTATTCCGGCGGTCAAGTAAGTTTTCGGCTTGCATAAAAGAATTTTGTTAGTACAATTCCGGCATGGGAAATCGCGGCAGACCAAAACTCGACGCGGACGGTGCGCCCAGCAAGTTCCTGACGATCCGCACGGCCGACGCGGAGCGCGAAGCCTACCGGCAAGCTGCCGAACGGGCTGGCGTTCCGTTGTCGGAGTGGGTCAGGGAGCGGCTCAACAAAGCCGCCAAACGCGAGTCCAAGCGGGACTAGCGGAGAGAAGGGGAATCGAACCCATCGGCGCGCAGCCGATCCCTGCGGACGTTTACAAGACGCCTGCGCCGCCAAGACGCGGGCCACTCTCCGGGAGGATGGAGAATGACCGCGAAGATTCGGTGCGTGGTGGCCAGGTTTTCATAACGCTGAGGTTGACAGTTGCGGTCTATGGAGGTTCGTGTGGCCAACTCGACATTTTGTCGACTTTGACGCAAGGCGTGAGCAGGAAATTGTTTATGGAACAACAGGAGTTTGAGTGGGCAGAACTCTCGCCGCCGCGCCCCATTTATCAGCGGGTACTGATCGCGGCGGCGCTTGCCGTTGTCGGCGTCATCGGTTGGTACATCTTTTTTCACGATGATCTGCAAGCTATGCCACCCAATTCGCCAGAGCCAATCGCATATTTGCCGCCGCCGGACCCGAGGCTTACTTTCCCCACTCCGTTTCGCAACGTGAAGCCGGACGTCCGGTACGTTGGCGACGCGAAATGCGCGAGTTGTCACGACGAGATTGACAAGACCTTTCACGCTCACCCGATGGGGCGCTCAGCCGAATTCATTGGCAAATCGCAGCCCGTCGAGCGATTCGACGCGACCGCCCACAATCCCTTCACAGTTGGCCCATATAAACTGGCGGTCGAATGGTCGGGCGGAAAAATGCTGCACCGGCTCCGCGTCAAGGATCCGGATGGAAACTATCTACCCGATTATGTAACGACTGCTGATTTGGCGATCGGGTCCGGAACCCGCGGTCGGTCGTACCTCTGCATCGAGAAGGGCGCGGTCTGGCAAACTCCGATTAGCTGGTTTGGCCCCGAAGCGCGGTGGGATTTATCCCCAGGGTTCGACCTGGGAAATGGCGGTCGGCGCGAGATCCGTTCGGACTGTCTGTTCTGTCACATGAATCAAGTGGAGCCAATCGCGGCATCATTGAACCGGTACCGCGAGCCGTTTCCGGTTGGCCAAGCTTCAATCGGCTGCGAAAGATGTCACGGTCCCGGCGAATTGCACGTCGACGAGCGCGGCCTGGGCCCGCCCCCCGATCGAATCGACACGTCGATCGTGAACCCGAAGCATCTGTCGTCAGAACTCCGTGCCGGCATCTGTGCGCAGTGCCACTTGCAGGGCGAGGAACGGATCGCCCGGCGGGGGCGAGAACTCAGCGAATATCGACCGGGGCTGCCACTTGAGATGTATCTCACGACGTTTGTATGGCGCCCCGAATTGGCCGATCTGCACAAGTCGGTCGGCCAGTTCGAACAGATGCAGCAGAGCCGGTGTTTCACTGAGAGCCGGGGCGCCCTCGGCTGCACTTCTTGTCACGACCCGCACGCGATGCCGACTGCCGCGAAGAAGGAGAATTTCTACGCCAGTCGATGCTTGGCGTGCCACGGGCAAAGCGCCAAGGAGTGTTCGGAAAAAATCGCAATCCGTCATGCGAACGCGGATAGTTGCATCAAGTGTCACATGCCTCGACTGACGAGTTCGAACGTCGCCCACACAAGCATTACCGACCACCAAATTCCGCGGAAACCCGACGTGCAGTCCAAGCATCGGGGACTCTTACCCGGTGCGATCCCGATCGTCGCTTTTCCGATTGGACCGCACGTACCGACCGTGGCCGAACAAGAGCGCGATCTTGGCATCGCCATGGCCCGGGCCATCTCGCACATTCCGGCAGAAGAAACCGAGATCCGGCAGGTCATCGCCTCGATGTCCGCCAGCCGTCTGACCGCGTCGGTCTCAACGTGGCGGGGAGACACTCCTGCCTGGATGGCGCTATCCCGGGCTCAAGAGACGCTCAACGACGTCAGAAGTCGATTGGACTCCGCGACCACCGCTGCCGCACTGGCTCCGGAATCGGATGAAGCCCAGGGCAAATTGGCGGCGGCGGCGGCAGCAGCGGGCAAGCTGGATATAGCCCTGGCCGCCGCAAATGAAACCGTACGCATGAGTCCGACGTCGGTTGAGGCATTCCTTATCCGCGCCTGGGTCTTTCTGCTCCAGCAGGATTGGGTCCGCGCCGAGGCCGATTGCCGCGCGGCGCTCGCAATCCATCCGCTGCACCCGCGGGCGCACCTTCTACTCGGAATCTGCCGGTACCGTCGAGGCGATCCGACGGGAGGCGGCCGGGAAGCCGACCTTGCTGCGTCGCTGGCGACCACCCCGCAACTGCGGACGAATTTCCGGGACCTGTATCGGTCGCAGACCCGGTGAGGTGCAACTGATTTCGAATTCTTGAGTGCGAATAGGACCTTCGTTCGCGGCCTCAGTTTTTGCGTGATTGACCCTGGGGAGGCGGAAAACGCGTCAGGAACCGGTCGCCGCCGCGGACATTTCAGGCTGAAAAACCAACTGTTAACTCAGTCTGATCCAAGTTCAATGAACGCGAGGCGGAAGAATCACACCGCACCGGCGCAAAAGAGGAGGGCCCCCAGAGTCTCGGGGCCCTCGTGTTTCGATAACGTTACGGTCGAGCACGACGAAGACACGATGCGGGCGGCCGCAGAGTCTCGGGGCCCTCGTGTTTCGATAACGTTACTGGCGATCAGATTCCGGCCTTCAGGTCGGCGACGTATGCGGCCAGATCCGTTTGGAACTGGGTTTGTGCCACGGTCAGGGCGGTCTGATCGTTCGCAAGGGCCGCCCGTGCCGCGACAACGCCAGGGTCGGCATTGATGGCGGCTCGCACGGCCGCCTCGGCTGTTTCGACCGGCGCCTCGTCGGTCACCAACTGGGCCTTGGCCGCAGTTAGGGCGGCCTGATCGGCCGCAAGCGTCGCCTTGGCCGCGACAACGCCAGGGTCGGCATTGATGGCGGCTTGCAGGGCCGCCTCGGCTGTTTCGACCGGCGCTTCGTCCGTCGCTAACTGGGCTTTGGGAGCGACCAAGTCGGTAGAAAGCGTGGACTGGGCCGCCGTCACGGCGGCTTGATCGGCTGCAATCACGGAGGCGGCCGCTCCATTGCGGGTGTCTTCCCGCAACTGATGTTCCGCGGCATCCACCGCCGGCTCGTCCTTCTGATACACGGCGTGGATGGCGGCACGATCGGCTTGGATCAGAGGTTGGGCCGTGGCGATCGCAGCCGTGAGAGCCGCCTGGGCAGTCATTACCGGCGCGGTGGTAAGGGCGGCCTGCACCGCAGTCTCAACGGACTCGGAGGCGTTGTGGACTGCGGTCTTGTCCGCCTGGATGGCGGCACGATCGGCTTGGATCAGAGGTTGGGCCGTGGCGATCGCAGCCGTGAGAGCCGACTGGGCAGCCATTACCGGCGCAGTGGTAAGAGCGGCCTGCACCGCAGCCTCAACGGACTCGGAGGCGTCGTGGAGGGCGGTCTTGTCCGTCTGGACGGTGGCCAAGTCCGCGGTGACTAGGGCGAAGGCGGCCTGATCGAGCGCGGTCGCAGGCGTGGGAAGCGGCGGGATGCGCGGCCCAAAGCCATCCGAATGGGACAACAACTTACGGGATTCGAGCGTCTCAAAGATACCTCTTCGTGTTCTCAGCTTTCGCATGGCGGAACCTCAACTTAGACGACAGTAAAAGAGTCAAGCATATAGTAATAACGGATTGCACCTCGCGAAGCGCGCGCAGATTTCCAAAAAATCGGCCAAGGCGAGCATAGTCGCGTTGTGTACTCTTCTGGTTACGGTTGATGCGAAGAGTGCTGGCAGCGCTAGCGGTTGCCGTGGCCGGTGGATTGCCGGTGCTCAGCCGATCAGGCGAGCATCGAGCGGCGAACGGGTTCCGAGAGCGATGGCCACGCGGACACGATCCACCACAGAATCCAGCCGCCCGCGTCCATCCGCATCAACCGTGGGAGTTGAGAATCCAGTCGCCCGCCTGCGGCCGAGTGGAGTGATTGGCAACTGCCGCCGGGACCGATAGACCAAGCCGACCATCGGAACGCACGACGGGCAAATCCTACGCCACGGCGCGGGCACCGTGTCGTGGGCGACTGCGATCAGATCAACTTCCGGCGATCGAATTCGCGACGTTGTTAAACGTCGTTTTTGCCTTTGAGCCAACGATGCTGATCGCCGAGAGGCAGACGGCCACGACGAGGGCCATCATGACGGCGTACTCGACGGCCGTCGGACCGTTTTCGGCACGCCAGAAGTTGAACAGTATTCGGCGGAGGCTGTGCATGAAAAATTCTACCTCAAAATCACTCGCGCGGTCGCGCCGACCGGGCGGAGAATGACGATTAACGGGCGCGATTCCAATTAAACTTCGGCCGATCAAGGAAAAACCACAGGCCGATTTCTCGTCTTACGGCGGGGTTTTTGACGGAATGAGCGTTTTTTCGCCTTCATTATCGTTCGCGTCAGCCGGCGATCACGCGGACGGGCCGGGGCCGGAATCGCTTGCCCCGGCCGCCCGTGGACGGGGATAATTTGAATATGCAAAGCGAGCCGCCCGAAGCTGATCCGCCCAAACACAAACGCCGCTCATTTCAGTGCAGCCTGTGGTCGCTGCTCGTGGCCGCCTCGATGATTTGCGGATCGAGCTGGCTGTCGAATCCGGCGGCGCGGGCTGACGATTCTTCAGGCGCGACGACGGTGCAACTGCCGACGTTTGGCGTCGCCGTGGATGCTGACGGCGTACTCAGCATCAAGCGATTCGAAGATTCGGACGGCAAACTTCGCGCGGAACGGCTGGCGGCGGCCAAGTCGCTGTTGCCCGGCAATCTGCTCGCTCCGGCGAAGCTCCGGAAGGTATCGCTCGTTGCTCTCGACCGAGCGCTGGGCAAGCAGATGCGCCACGGCCAGCCGCCCGACGACGCAATGCTGCACTTGGCCGGCTTGCAGCGGCTCAAATACGTA
The DNA here is from genome assembly GCA_035939775.1 of Pirellulales bacterium. Taxonomy (NCBI): domain Bacteria; kingdom Pseudomonadati; phylum Planctomycetota; class Planctomycetia; order Pirellulales; species Pirellulales bacterium. The sequence continues at coordinate 5,690 of DASZFO010000164.1, forward strand.
TTCTGCTTTCCAGCCCAAAAGGACATTGTGATCGCGGGACCAGCGGAGGGCTGGGTCGCCGATCCAAGCGGCCGCGTCGTGGGAATCTCAACTGGAAAACCTGTCCTCGAACTCGCCGATTTGGCGGTGGCCCTCCGGACGTTTCGGCCGGGCGGCCACCGGCATGTCTTTCTCGGTTGCAGCATTGATCCCAATCCGGAGAGCCTCAGCAAGCTGATGGAGCTTCAGAAGACGGTGCCGCGCTCGATCGCACAATCCGATCGCGATGAACTTGCCGCCCGCCTGGCAAAGGGGCAGCAGAAGGCGCTTGGCATGGCCGACGTGCGGGTCTTCGGCGTGCCGGCCAATTCGCATTTCGCCCAGGTGCTGCTCGAGGCCGACTATCGAATGAAGCTGATCGGCATCGGCCTGGAAGAGCCGCCGGTGAAGATGACGACGTTCCTTTCCGCGCTCACGGCGCCTCCGCGAAACGGGCTTCAGCGCTGGTGGTTCACGCCGAACTACGATTGCGTCAAGGTGACCGACGATCGCTTGGCGATGGAGTTGCTCGGCCAAGGGGTGCAGTTGCAGACCGAGGATAAGGTCATCGGCCCAGACGGCTCGTTGCTCGACGGCAGCGGCCAACCGAACAAAGCGAGTGAACTGTTCGCACAGGCGTTTACAAAGAAATTTGTCGAGATCAGCCGCCAGGCGCCGGTCTATGCCCAGATGCGCAACCTATTCGACCTCGCCATCCTCGCCGCCTTCATCCGGCAACAAGACTTTTATACCCAATCCGGCTGGCAAGCCCCGTTTCTCCTCGACGAAAGCTCACTCCCCGGTTCGACGCTCCCCACGCCGAGAAAAGTCCAATGCGTCGTCAACGCCGTCTGGAAAGGCAACCGCCTGTTGTCTCCCGCCGGCGGCGGAGTCTCGCTCGTCCCCGATGAGGCCCTTGACCCCAAGCGCATCACCAAGGATGCCGATGGCGACCTCGGCCGCCGCCGCAATTCGCTCGCTCGCGCGCCGGCGGATGTCTGGTGGTGGGATTAGCACTCAATGAGATTGGCGCCTTTTCCGCAAGACGTTTTGTCTTGGAACGCTGGCCGCTCGTCGTAGTCGTTTGTAGAATGATCCCGTTTTCCTTCGGTCGTGACGGTGGCAAACCACGACAACGCCAATCTATAGGATTCTGATTATGAGACTCACCAGCCCAGTTCAACATTTCTTTATTTGGTTTGCGGCGATCGGAGCGAGTTGTCTCTTCGCTGCGAATGGTTCGCATCCTCTCTTCGCCGCGGATTGGCCGCAATGGCGTGGGCCCCAGCGCGACGGCATTTCGCATGAAACGGGCCTGCTGAAGAAATGGCCGAAGGATGGGCCCAAACTGATTTGGCAGGTCAAGGATGTCGGGTCGGGGTATTCGACGCCTTCCGTAGTCAACGACCGCATTTATCTCCTCGGCAACGAAGGAATGGATAACGAGTTCGTCGCAGCGCTCGAAGTGAAGGACGGCAGCAAGGTGTGGACAACGGGTCTCGGCAAAGTCGGCAATCCCAAGCAACAACCCAACTATCCCGGCGCACGCTCGACGCCGACCGTCGATGGCGACCTGCTGTTTGCCCTGAGTTCCGACGGCGATTTGGTTTGTCTGCAGACAGCCACCGGTAGCAAAGTCTGGCAGAAGAACCTTCGCACGGATTTCGGCGGCCGTCCTGGCAATTGGGCCTATTCCGAATCGCCACTGGTGGATGGCGATGTGCTGGTCTGCACGCCCGGTGGCGTGGAGGCCACGATCGTCGCCGTGAACAAGAAAACGGGCGACGTGATTTGGAATTGCGCTGTGCCAGGGGGAGACGAAGCGGCCTATTCATCGGTCGTCGTCGCTCATATCGACAACGTCAAACAGTATGTTCAATTCTTGCAGAAGCAACTCGTGGGCCTCGACTCGAATTCGGGCAAGCTGCTTTGGCACTACAACAAAACAGCCAAGGGAAGCATGGCCAACATTCCGACGCCGCTGGCGAGCGAAGGCTACGTTTACAGCGCCGCGGGGCAGAGCGGCGGCGGGCTGGTCAAGGTCAAGGAGAGCGACGGCGCCTTCACGGCCAACGAGGTCTATTTCTCGCCCAAGTTGCCCACGAGCATCGGCGGCAGCGTAAAGATCGGAGACTATCTCTATGGCACGAACGGCAAGACGCTGATGTGCGTCGATTTCAACACCGGAGACATCAAATGGTCGGACCGCAGCATCGGGGCGGGGGCCGTCTTCTTTGCCGACGGCTTGCTGTACTTGCATGGCGAGAATGGCGACGCGGCGCTCGTCGAGGCTAAGCCCGACGACTATCACGAAAAGGGGCGTTTCACTCCGTCGGAGCCACCGGACCATGGCGGCTCCAAGGCCTGGGCCTACCCCGTCGTGGCCAACGGAAGACTCTATCTGCGCGACATGGGAACTGTTTGGTGCTACGACGTGAAGGATGCCGGAGCGGGAAAGTAGATTGACGGAGATTTCCTGGATGAGCGACGAAGTATTCTCCGAGACTGGCCCTTCGAACAAATAGGAGGATACCTTCGATCGCGCTTCGCAAGACCGGCCGTTGATTCAAGCTTGGAATTCGGCGATCGTTCTCTAGGGAGATTTCAACGCCCGTTGACTTTTCGAGGCCGAAAGCTCTTGGCCAGATTCAAAGCGACGTCAGCCCCATCAACTTCGTAAGAGAGATCGAAATGGAACAAATAAAAGGGAGACGTGGAAAAGTTCTTGCGTCGCAGCACGACGATAGCGATAATGTGACTTGATTAGCGGACTCGTTTCACCGATGAAAGTCGTATGTTAGCCGCGAGCCCCAGGTTCCGGCGGGGGTTGTTGGGCAGTCGTCGCCTCGCTCTCGTCCTCTGCACGATTGGTCTGTTGGCCTGCCAACTGCTTGCCGCGACGGCCCACGCCCAATACGACGTTTCGGCGCCGGTGATTTTCCAAGACTTCGAGAACACTTGGTCCACGATCCAGACGCGGATGCCCGATGTCTTCGCCTCGGGTTATGGCGCCATCTACGTGCCGCCGCCGGGCCGGGCCGATTCGGGCAATCAGTCGGTCGGCTACGATGCGTACAACCGGTTCGACCTCGGAAGCCCTGGCGCCCCAACGCTGTACGGCACGCAAACGGGCCTGATCTCGCTGACCCAGCAGACGCACACGGCCGGCATGAACATGTTCGTCGACCTGGTCTGGAACCACTCGGGCTTTTCAGACACCAGCACCGCGGGCGGCGCCTTCGCCGCTGCGGGAGGCTATCCCGGCTTCGCGCTCACTCTTCAAACCGGCAACCCCAACGCCCCGGGCTACAACACGTTGGGCTACAACGCGGTCGACGGCGACTACCATAGCGCCTTTGCCACAGGCGACCAGAACGAGCGGCTGTCGGGGTTGGTCGATATCGCTCAAGAGAGCAACAACCAGTTCATCCGCAATCCAACAACCCCCGGCAACCCGCAGAACATCCCTGGTCCGGTCGGGCCGGCGTATCACGACCGCCTGGCCAACGTTCCCACGGCCTCCAACGCCCAATACTATCCCGACACGAGCCTGCAGCCGATCAGCGTCTACGATCCGAACACGGGCGAGCAAAACATCAAGATTTATCCGTTCAACCTTGCCAATCCGATGGCCGGCACGCCCGTGCCGGAAAACGCGCTGGGCTACTTGATGCGGAACGCCCAGTGGCTCGTGCAAGCCATCGGGGTCGACGGCTTTCGCATCGACGCCGAAAAGAACATGCCCACCTGGGTGCTGAATTATTATGACCGGGCCGTCTATCGCTCGTCGTTTCGCACGTTGCTCAACGGCCAGCAAGAACCGATCTATGGCTTCGGCGAGTACTTCGACAGCAACCTCGCCGCATTGCAATCGGTCACCAGCCATACCATCAATCCGAGCAATCCCGGCCAGATTGGCGGCAATCGCGACGCGCTCGATTTCAACCTCTACTTCGCGATGCAGCAGAACCTGTCGGGCACGACCGCACAGAACAGTTGGACCAACGTCGTCAATGCGGGGATCGACGTATACGACGACGGCCTACACAACGGCAGCCAGGGGGTGACGTTCGTGCAGAACCAAGACAACGGCGCGCCGTTCCTGAGCAATATCGCGTATGCCTATACGCTGATGATGCCGGGCAACACCGTCGTATACTTTAACGGCCAACAGTTTGGTCCCAATCGCTCGTTTCCTCAGGGGGGCCGCGGCGATGCCCTGGGAGGCTACTACGGCAATGCGATCCCGGCCTTGGTCCAATTGCGCAACGAATATGGCCGGGGCGACTACCGACAGGATTGGCTCGAGCAGAACAACTTCGCTTTCGAGCGCGTGGGCTCGGCTTTGGTCATGTTAAGCAACGTCTTGGAGCCGGGTTTTGACAGCCGCACGATCGACGTGAAGTTCGCTCCCGGCACGCCGCTGATCGAACTGACGGGCAACGCCCACAGCCCGATCGCCGACCCTCACGGCGACATTCCGCAGTTGCTCATCGTCAACGCCGATTCGAGCAGTCCCACCGGCGCATCGGTCAACGCCCGTTTCCTCCGCAACTCGACGTTCGAACTCAATGGAAGTTCCGCGTTCACCGGCGACGGCTATCTGGTCTATGGACTGGCGACCCCGCAAGGCACGCTCTCCGTGTCGAACGTCTCCCAGACGTTGCCCGGCGGCACGCCCACCGCCTCCACGTACGGCACGACGTTGCTCTCGAACATCAGCGTCATCAAGAGCAATAGCACGACGGTGACGCTCAACACGACTCCCGTCAATCTGCTCGGTATTTATCGCGATAAGCCGGCCGACGGCGACAACGCGCTGATCAAGCTCGACGGCGGCATCGACCTGAATGGCAACGGCGTAGTCGATAACACCACACCCAACACCGTGGAATATGGTTTCGAGAATTTCACCACGGTCCACAGTCCCGGCTGGTTCGCCGCGAACGGCAACGGCACGTATGCGCAGACCATCGACCTATCCAACATCTCGGACGGTTATCATTACGTGGAGGTGATTGCCTTCCGCCACCGCAGCGACGGCGGTCCGCCGGTGTATAGCGATTTCCGGGAAACCATTTACCTCGATCGCCACAAGCCCGTCTCGCAGGTCAACAGCTTCAATCCGCTGGTGGCCGGTGTGAACGAGAACCGGCAGCTTGTCGTTCAGAACGTCGACAATCTTGCGAACAACGTCCATGTGTTGTTTGATTTGCCGGCGGCCCTGACCGACAGTCAGGTTCTGGCCATGATCGGCAACGCGAACCAGGGCAACCAGATCGACACCAATCTCTGGACCGCCAACGCCTCCGGCCTGGTCAATGGCAACCACGTGGCAACCGTCGTCACCTACAAGGTCGACGGTAATTACAATGTCCAGAGGTTCCCAGGCCTTTACACGTCGACCATTTTCGGCGCCGGCTTGGGCGACATCAATCACGACGGCCATTACAATATGGCCGACCTGTTGGCTTTCGAATCGCTGTACCGAAGCGGCAATACCCAGTTCGATCCGGCGGCCGATATGAACGGCGATGGGCTGATCAACAAACTCGATGTGACGCCGTTCGGCCAGGCGTTGGCCCATGGGGGCGCGGACGCCGCGACGCTGGCCGCTTTCGACGCGTTTGCCGCTTCGGTGCCCGAGCCCTCCACGTTTGTGCTGCTCGGGCTCGGCGTCGCGGGAATGGCCGTCAAAGTATTGCTTCGGAGGAGGACGCCGTGGCCGATACCCAGACCATCCAGCCCCACCTTTCCGGCGCGATAGCGCCGGTGCGCAGCGAGGACGACTTCGAGCTGAAGGTCGTGGGCCGCATCCCGGACGCGCTGGCCGGCGCCTATTACCGCAACGGACCCAATCCGCAGTTCGATCCGCAGGGCAATTACCTCGCGATCTTCGGCGACGGCATGATCCACGGCTTCTTCCTCGAGCCGAACAAAGATGGAGGCCGCGCCCATGGGGGCCGTGCCCGCTATCGCAACCGCTGGGTTCGCACGCCGAGATGGCAGGCGGAGAACAAGGCGGGACGCCAACTATTCGGCTACATGGGCGACCCGAGTGATCCTTCCGTCGCCAACGTCGATCGGAGCACGGCGAACATCCACGTCGTCCACCATGCCGGCAAGCTGATGGCCCTGCAGGAGCACAGCGAGCCGTTCGAACTCGATCCGGAAGGCCTTGAGCGCGGCGCGTTTCTGAACACGGGCGGCAAGCGCACCGCGCACCCGAAGATCGACCCCGAGACCGGCGAGATGGTGTGGTTCGCCTATTTCGCTGGTCCGCAGCCGTTCAGCAACCTGGTCGACTATGGCGTCACTGACAAAACCGGAAAGGTGACTCGCCGCGACCGTTTCGCCGCACCCTATGCGTCGATGATCCACGACTTCATGGTGACGCGGAACTACGTGATGTTTCCGGTCATGCCTCTCGCCGGCGATCTCGAGCGCGCGATGAAGGGACTGCCGCCGATGGCCTGGGAGCCCGAGAAAGGGGGCTTCATCGGGGTGATGAAACGCAATGCAAATGTCGATTCGATCCGCTGGTTCGAAATCGAGCCCAAGTTCTTTCTCCACTCGATGAACGCCTGGGAGGACGGCAAGAAAATCCATTGCGAACTGACGGAATTTCACCACCCGCCGGTCTTTCCCAACGCCGACGGTTCGCCCAGCCGGCCCACCGAAGCCCGGCTAACGCGCTGGACGATCGACCTTGCCGGCAACACCAATCGGGCGCAGCGCGAGCCGATCGACGATCTCAATTCGGAGATGCCGCGCTTCGATGACCGCCGCGCCGGCTTGCCCTATCGCCACGGCTGGTATATGGCGAGCGTCGGCAGCAAGGATCCGCTTCACTCCTCGGATTTGATAAGGCTGATGCACAACGCCATCGTCCACCTCGATCTCAAAACCGGCCAGCGCGCCGTGCGAGTGCTCGACCCGGGCGACGTGGCGGGCGAGCCGGTCTTCGTGCCGCGTTCGGCCTCGGCGCCGGAAGGCGATGGCTACATTATCGCCCTGGTTCATCGCGCGGCGACGAACACCGGCGAACTCCTGATCCTCAACGCTCAAGACATCGCGGGCGAACCCGCCGCCGTGCTGAAGGTGCCCCGCCGCGTGCCGCCCGGTTTCCACGGCAACTTTGTCCCCGCTTAGGATTTGGTTAGGCGGCCGAACTCTTGCCCGCGACAAGCAGATCGTAGATATCAGTGGAGATTTTTGTGGGGTCGCTATTGCATTCGTCTTTCTAGTGTCCGTAAATCTCCCAATTGGGGCCGGCCAACGTATGCCCATTTTTCCCGCACCACAGACGAATCGCCTCATGCGCTTCGTGGAGCATGCCGCAAGGCCCGTAATGGGGCGTTGTGGCAACGGTGCCGGGCGGCGTGGCTGAGGCGACAACCTCGCCGCATCCGGCGAACGGGGAATCTAACTCAACGCCCACTTCAAGGTTGATCTTATCGTCCAAGTAGACCGCGACATGCCGACCAGCCCCTGTGATCTTTTGCGCGCGGAGGATATTCCACACGGTTCCACAGGCCTCGGGAACGACCTTGGAGAGTTCCCATAATCCCGCGCGACGGCGCACAACCGCCAGCGGACGACTGATGAGTTGTTCGAGTCGGATGTTGTATTCCATACCAATGCCCTTAGCCGCATGATAAGTTGCGAGAGAACAAGGAAACGCGTTTCGCTTCTCAGCGACCCGTCATTTGCTCCAGCTTTTCGGGATACCGAGCACCCTGCACCGTGATCTTGGACGCGGCCAAATCGATGTCACGAAGATCCTCGCGTGTAAGTTGGATTGCAACTGCTCCCATGTTCTCCTCCAAGCGATGCAGTTTCGTGGTACCTGGGATTGGAACGATCCACGGCTTCTGGGCCAGGAGCCACGCGAGTGCGATCTGAGCTGCAGTCGCGTTCTTCCGTTTTGCGATGCCGCCGAGTAGATCGATCAGGGCCTGATTTGCCTTCATCGCCTCCGGCGTAAAACGCGGGAGCGTGCTGCGGAAGTCGGTGCTATCGAGCTTTGTGTGCTCATTCATCGCGCCCGTGAGGAAGCCTTTGCCGAGAGGGCTGTACGGCACGAAGCCGATTCCGAGTTCCTCTAGCGTTGGGATCACTTCCTTTTCAGGGGTTCTCGTCCACAGCGAGTATTCGCTCTGAAGCGCGGTGATCGGCTGGACGGCGTGTGCCCGACGGATCGTCTGCACGCCTGCTTCGGAAAGACCGAAGTGCTTGACCTTACCCTCCTCAATCAATTCCTTCACGGCTCCGGCCACGTCTTCGATGGGCACGTTTGGGTCAACACGGTGCTGGTAGAGGAGGTCGATTGTCTCGACTTTCAGCCGCTTGAGCGAGCCCTCGGCTGCCTGCTTGATCTGCTCAGGGCGACTATTCAAGCCCGCCGCGCCCGGGCGCTTATCGCTGCCACTCAGGTCGAACCCGAACTTGGTGGCGATCACCACTTTCTTGCGCAAAGGAGCGAGAGCTTCTCCCACGAGTTCTTCGTTGATGAACGGGCCGTAAACCTCGGCGGTGTCGAAGAACGTGATCCCGCGGTCCACGGCTGCCCGCAGAAGTGCGGTCATCTCCGGCTTGTCTTTGGGCGGTCCGTAGGAAAAGCTCATGCCCATGCAGCCGAGGCCGAGGGCGGACACTTCCAGATTACTTTTTCCAAGTTTGCGTTTCTGCATTGTTACCTCCTGCAATTGTGTTAAAAAGGTCCGGCCTGTCTTGCTCCTCGATCAGCCCAGGTATTGTTCGTCGGTAACCAGTTCCATCCAGTCGGCGGTCTTGCCGTCGGCCTTTTCCACAATCGTGATGTGCGTCATCGCCGTCGTCGGGGTTGCGCCGTGCCAATGCTTTTCACCCGGAGGAAACCAGATCACGTCGCCGGGCCGGATTTCCTCGACCGGCCCGCCCCAGCGCCGCGCCCAGCCACAGCCTGCGGTCACGATCAAGGTCTGACCGAGAGGATGCGTGTGCCACGCGGTGCGGGCGCCCGGCTCGAACGTGACGCTGGCTCCGCCCACCCGGCCAGGCGCCGGCGCATCGAACAGCGGATCAATCCGAACCGTGCCAGTGAAGTAATCCGCCGGTCCCTTGCCGGAAGGCTGCGATCCATTTCGCTTAATCTCCAAATGGTCACTCCGTTTATGGTTGGCAGGAGTATTTGCGTGAGCCGGGCGCGCCGTTTGCTTACGTCCCTCGATTTCACTTTCGACGTTTCAACCGGCGGTTCAATGCTCGGTTCACGAATCTCCAACGATCATGTTGGCCGCCCAATGACCGTATCATAAACTTACCAATTGCGTCAGCGATGGCAACATCGGGGTGTTTGTGCCGATCGTGATTGACGCAGATCATCTCGTCACCAAGTCGGCGCTGCGCGAGCGTAATCGCGCTCAACGGAGGTGTTTCATGCGAGTCGGCTCATGGATGCTCTCGATCTTTTTTGCGATACTTTGCCAGACGGCCGCCCAGGCTCAACAGAACTTACTTCCGAACGCGATTCAACCCGGATCAGTCCGCATCGGACTTCAGTCAATCGAGAGCGGTTTGACGTCGCCGGTCTACGCGACTTTCGCGCCGGGCGATCCGAATGATCTATTCGTTGTGGATCAGACGGGCAAAATCAACGTCATCCATAACGGCGTCGTTCAGCCCACTCCGCTGTTAGATATCAGGAGTATTGAGAATGCCCTGCCGCTTCAATCTGGTTACGACGAGCGAGGATTGCTCGGACTCGCATTCAGCCCCGGTTTCAACGACCCAGCCAGCAGCGGATTCCACACACTCTATACATATCAGAGCGAGGCGGCCGGAACTGCGACAGCGGATTTTGGGCCGGCGGCCGGCACTCTGACAGGGGGTATCGACCATCAAAACGTGCTCGTCCAATGGAAGGTGAGCGCCTCCAATCCGCTTGTGGTCGATACCAGCACTCGGCGCGACCTGCTTCGCGAGGACCATCCCGAATCGAACCATAATGGCGGCACGATCGCATTTGGGCCGGACGGCGATCTCTATCTCGCCATCGGCGATGGTGGCGCAGCGAACGACATCGGCAGCGGGCACATCGCGTCGACCGGCAATGCTCAATCGCTCAGCGTCATCATGGGCAAAATGCTCCGCCTTGATCCCAATGGAAACAACAGCGCTAATGGCAAATACGGTATTCCAGCTAGCAATCCGTTCGTAAACACGGCAAGCGCTGCGAAGGAGATTTATGCCTATGGCCTGCGGAACCCTTACAGGTTCAGCTTCGACTCGGCCACGGGCCATCTGATCGAAGGAGATGTCGGCCAGAATGAGGTCGAAGAGGTGAATCAGATCAATAGCGGGGGAAACTACGGTTGGGCGGTCAAGGAAGGCACGTTCTTGTTTAACCGCACCGGCCCCAACGCCGGGACGGACAATCCCGTCAACAGTCCTGGGTCGCCTGCCGGCCTGATCGACCCGATCTTGGAATACGATCACAACGCCGGTAGCGCCGTCATCGGCGGGTTTGTCTACCACGGCTCGCTGCTTCCCCAATTGGAAGGCGATTACATCTTTGGAGACTTAAGCCAAGGTTCGGCGAACGGACGGCTATTCTACTCAAATCTCGGCACGGGCCAGATCAATGAGTTCAAGATGTCGGCGCCGCTCGGCCGGTGGCTCAAGGGTTTCGGCGAGGACGCCAATGGCGAGGTTTACGTGCTTGCGGGCAGTAATGAGGGCCCCTCGGGAACCACTGGCGTGGTCTTGGAAATTACTCCCAGTTCCATTTGGACGGGCGCGGTCAGCACGAGTTGGAACGCCAGCGGCAACTGGACCGGCGTCGTGCCCGGCGCCACCGCCGGCACGACAAATCTCGACACCGCCAGTTTCGTTCAGAGCGCGGTCAGGTCGCCGTTGGCAATCGACGCCGGCCGCAATGTTCAGAACATCGCTTTCACGACCGCGAACGTCAACTCAATGACCATCGGAACGGTCGCCGGCCCGGCGCTGCTGTTGACCACGGGAGGCACGATTCAAACCACATCGACCGTGGTGAATCAGCAGACAATCAATGCGCCGCTAGTGCTCGAAGGGCCCTATTCCTTCATTAGTGGCGCCGCAAGCAGTCTCGCAACGCTGAACTTCGGCGGGGGAATCGCTCCCGGCCCGACGAGCGGCGTCACCACGCTCACACTCGGCGGCAGCAACACAGGCGCGAACGCGATTTCCGGCGCCTTGGCCGATAACGGCGCGGGAAAACTCGCCGTCACCAAGAGTGGCGGCGGCGTCTGGATTCTTTCCGGCGCCAATACGAATTCCGGCGACATAGCCGTCTCGAGTGGCAGGCTGGTATTCAATATCAACTCCGGCTCGCCGACCATCGCAGCCGGTGTCACCGCCACGGTCGCCTCAGGCGCCACGCTCGAACTGGCCGGCTCCGTTTCAGCCTTGGGCGCGGCAGGGGGCAACCGCGTGCATGTCGTGAACAATAGCACGGCCTCAGGTCTCGTAGTTTCCGGCGTCAACCAAATAGTCGGGGCGATCGACGGCAGCGGCGCCACGCGAGTCAATGCGGGGAGCGATTTGACCGCCAACCACATTATTCAAAGCGCGCTGGTTATCGGCGGCTCCGGGGGAAACCCCGGCCGTGTAACGATCAACGCCAGCGACGCCTCGGGCAATCCCCTGATCGACACTTCCGAGAGCATGGTCGGCGAACCGAGTCCAGCCGGACTGATCTTGGCCAATTCGTTGACGACCGGCAGTCCGTTCGGAGCGGGCGGCGTCGGCACCCCGGAGTTGAGCAGCACCGCGGGCGCCGCCGATCTGACAGCGCTGTCACTCGGCAATCTCCCGCCTAACGGCAACGTATCGCCCGCTCCCGAACCTTCCACGTTTGCTCTGCTGGGCATCGGCGCCATGCTATGCGGTCGTGCGGTCGCACGATCGGTCTGGTCTGCGTGTCGGCGACATAGTAGCCGATCAATATGACGCCTGGAACCGACGAGCCTGGTGCCATATCGGAACTCTTTGCATAGGGGCGAACAGGAATTGCAAAGCTTATTCGTGCGCGCCGCCTAAAATGAAGGATAACGGAGATCTGCCTATGAAAACGCCGCAAAACATCGACGTGCTATTCGTCGCCGGTTTTGGCCCGATCGTTCGCGACCCGGTTGCAAGTCGCAGGTTCTATTCCGAGACATTGGGACTGCCGTTCAAAGAAGATACCGATGGCTATCTGCATACGGGCGGGCTGGATGGCGTGAAGCATTTTGCGCTGTGGCCGTTGGCGCAGGCGGCTGAGTCCTGTTTTCGCACGGATCAATGGCCTGGCAATCTTCCCGTGCCACAAGCGTGGATCGAATTTGATGTAGAGCATATCGAGAAGGCCACCGCAGAGCTGAAGTCGCAAGGCTACGAGTTGCTGGTTGCGATGCGAAACGAACCTTGGGGCCAAGTCGTCACGCGGCTATTGGGACCGGAAGGTCTGCTGGTGGGCATAACCCATACGCCGTCGATGCGAAAGTGAACCGTTGCCCCATCTTCCTCTGGGAGAGCGTCGGCGGTGAGGCCGTGCGGAGAGGAACGGGGGGGACATTCTACTCATTTTAAAAAACCAGAATGTCTCCCTTCGAAGTGACTGCGGACCAACTTGCGCGCGTCGGTGAATTCGACCGTGATCTCGGATTCGTCGATCGGACCTCCGCGCACAAGAGCCTTGAGAGAAATCAAATCGGTCGATGCCACCGACGCTTTTGTCGCTTAGCCGTTGAACGCGTCGGGCGGGCGGACCGAC
>DASZFO010000165.1 GCA_035939775.1 Pirellulales bacterium
GGCGTTTCCTATCCGACCATCCGCTCGCGCCTGGACAAGGTGATCGAGGCCCTGCGCGCCGAGATCGGCAAGACCCAGCGCGTGCGCGGCAACGTGCTCGACGCCGTCGAGCCGAGCAAAACGAGCGCCGCAGCGGCGGCGCGAATGATCAAGCAAATCTGATCTGTGGAGAATGCCATGTCCACCCGCGATTTCTTGACGAATCGACCTTCCGGCCCGGCGCCATCCGCGAAGCCGGACGAACAATCACGCCTCGAGGACGCGATGCGCCGAGCGGATGAGCTGCTCGTCACATCGCTTAAGGTTGACGAGCGCCGGCGAAACCGGCGCCGAATAATCCTGTTTTCACTGGGAGGATTGGCCATGATTGGAATCGTTTGTGCGCTGTTGATGGCGTTCAGTGCCGAGTCGGAAAAGGGCGGGCAACTCTCCGCCGAGGGTTGGAAACTTTGGCAAGCCCAACAATTCAACGAGGCCCTCGGCAAATTCGAAGAAGCGGTCAAGCTCGACCCCAAAAACGTGAATGCTTACAACGGCCTCGGCTGGTCGTAATTCAACACCGGCAAGTATGACGACGCTGAGAAATCGTTCAAGAAGACGCTCGAATTGGCGCCGAAGTTTCCGGCAGCGCTGAATGGGTTGGGACAACTCTATTTCCTCCAGCGGAAGTATGACCAGGCGCGGAAATACTTGCTTCAAGCAGCGCCGCAATCGTCGGCGGCGTGGTATGGATTGGCGAAACTCTATCTCTTGGAAGGCAAGTTTGACGACGGGGCCAAGTGGGCCAGGAAGGTTGTCGCTTCACCCGACGTGGACGACTTGGCCAAGCAAATGCTCCAGGCCGCCAAAGACAAAAAACTGAGCGACGATTTGCGGAGCCAAATCGAGCCGCCCGAGTTGAACGCCGGCTCGAACCAGCTCGCACAAGCCTGGCAATTGATGAACCAAGGTCGCCGCGATGAGGCCAAGGCTATCTTCGACGCGCTCTTGGCCAAAGCACCTGGGGACGCCTCGGCCTTGAACGGCATGGGCTGGTTTCACCTGATCGGCGGCGATGTGGATCAGGCCAAGCCGCTATTCGAAAAGGCGATCGCCGCCGATCCGCAAGCCGCCGGCGCGATCAACGGCCTCGCCCGCGTGCTCAAGGCCCAGGGCGACGACGCCGGGGCAATCAAGCTCTGGCAGCAAATGCTGGAAGAATTCCCCGGCCCCAACGCCGCCACCTCCGGCCTGGCCGATGCCTATCTGGAAAAGGGCGAGTTCAGAAAAGCCGTTCCGCTTCTGGAGCAGTTGCTCAAAGCGACTCCGGACGATCAGGAGATCAAAGACAAGCTCGAGCAGGCGCGCAAGGGGAGCGACAAGTAAACGGATACATCCGCAGATTTCGCAGATGGACTCAGATTTGGAGAATCGTATTTCCATCCGTGAAAATCTGCGAAATCTGCGGATAATCTCCCGATGTGCCGTCCGCACGTTCGTTATTTCCCCATGAGGCGTTGGACGACGCGCCGCCAGCGGCGCTGCCTGTGCCGGTAGAAGACTTGAGCGAAGAGCCAGACCGGCAGCGTGAGCACGCCGGCTTGGATTTCGATCTCGTCCGAGTACCGGGTTCGGCCGTCCTCCGTCTCGCGGACCGAAATCAGGTGGTCCCATCGACGAATCCAACGGTCTCTTTCGCGGCTCTGGATCTCGCGCTGCTGGGAGTCTACCCGTTCGACAAAAATCGAGTGCAATCCGAACGGGAGAAAGCTCAACACGTACGTCCGAGCAGAAATCGTTTGGCCGACTTTCACAATCGCGGGAAACTGGGTCCCACGCGGCGGCACGAACCGCAACAGCGGCCGGATCACTTCCAACAGCAGCCGCGGCGTTTGCACTTCTGCCCACGCCATTTCAGGCGGGCAATCGAAGATCGATTCGACGTGAACTTTCATGGCAATTCTCCTTTCAACGGAAACCCCAATCTAATGGAAACCCCTCCTTTCTAAGCGCCGATTCCGACGGATTGTTACACGGGTTCGCGCAACTGGAATGTGGCTTCGGTTCGATGTATGCTGACCGAGCCCGACCGACATTCAGGAACCGCGACAAACTGGATATTGGAACCACGCGCTGACGGCCAGTCGAGGTGTTCTCCTGCAGTGGTTGATCCGAAGGGACGTGGAACGGAATAGGCAGTGGGAGGCAGTACCATGAAATCCACCAGCGGGCTCGCAATCGCTTTCATATTCCTCCTCAGCTCTGCCGCATGGGCGGATGTGGGCGTCTTCACCGGCACCGGGCAGAGCGTCAAGCAGATTTCCAATGAGTCGGTGCAGCTCGTCTCCATCGACGTCACAATCCTGTTGGAGCGTGGCCGCTTCCTGTTTGACGGAGGGGTGCCGGGCTTGGACGAAGTGGAATATGATTGCCGGTTTGCATTGCGGAACCTGACGGATAAAGCGTGCAGCGTCCAAGTCGGATTTCCGATCGATTCCCAGTTTGCAAAGCTGCCGAACGATCCAAAGCGCGCGGGTAAAGACTGGGTCTCGGAGTACAGTTTCAACGCGAGAGACGTTAAAAACACGTACCACGTCGATTGCCAGTTCAGCGATCCCCAAAAAACCAATTATGCCTACTCGGCAATTTTTACCTGGATGATAAACCTCCAGGCCAAAGAGACCAGGGCGCTAATCGTGCAATATCGGATTCCCATGTCGGTGACGCTCGCGTCCACGAGCAAGCGCGGACTCGGCGAATCGTCGAAAGGGATCCAGGAGCACCGGTGGATGCAGCTTTTGGACAGCAGCACGTTGGAAATCGCCGGATACACCACCGAAACTGGGTCGTCATGGGCAGGCAGCGTCGAGAAAGCCACATTTAAAGTGGTTACCGCGCCCTTCGAGAAATACTTGGAACATCGGGGACTTCTGGAGAGGAAGTTGGACGACCTGCCCGCCGATGAGCGGGAGATCATGAAGATGAACTATCCGGTTCATTACGTCTGGTCGTTTCGCGATGTTCAGCCAACTGGATGGCAACCTGTGGAGGGGGGCGTTAAGTGGGAGTACAAGGATTACAAGCCCAAGGACGCGATTACGATTCGCTATTTTCTAATGCAGTTTCCGCGACAGCATAGCGAAGTCGATCCTTGGGTCGACGCGATTCTCCGAAACATCCCCGACCCGCATCAACAGGCGGGCGAATTGGCGGTTGCCAAACAAATCCTTATGGCGACATATGGCCAGGAGCCAACCGACGAGGCCGCCCGGGCGTTTGCCGAGGACCAGATCTGGTACGCTCGTAGGAAGGATTTTGCAATCTCCAAGCTGAGCAAAGAGCAACAAGCAGTTCTGGCGGCAGTGGATCGCCGCCTGGAAACCATTAACAAACGGAATTGAATACTGGGTGGCGATCGGTCTTTTCAGGCACTTTTCCGATCCAACTATGGATTCTCCGAGGGGGTTGCGGTCATGCATCTACCGACGCAATTTCGTTGCGATATTTTGTTCGGCGTCATCGTTTGCGGCTTGGTCGGGTGCATGGGATCAACAGTGCTAGCCGCCGATGAGCCGCGCGCCGGCTCAAGCGATTCGAAGGCAGGCTCGCAATCGGCGAGCCCAACTCGCGCCTCGAGCGACATATCGACTGTCCAAGCGCCCGCGCCGGCCAACGAGCCTCCGACCGATTGGATCGATCCAGCCACGGGGCATCGCATCCTGCGGCTATCTCGCGAGCCGGGCACGTCGACGCTCTACTTTCATCAAAATGCTTACACGCCTCGCGGCGATAAGCTGTTCGTGACCATGACGCCGCCGCGATCCGGCCGCGTCGCGCAACCCGGCGGCGGCGAGGCTCCGCCGGCGCGGGGCTTCGTGCCCTTTAGCTCGACGATGGCCACCATTGATCTTTCGGCGCTGGGCGTCGCGCCCGCCAAGATCGATAAGGTCGGCGACGGGGTTGTACGCGGCGCGGTGGTCGGCAGGAAGTCGCCCACCGTCTATTACATTCGCAGCGAGTTCGCTGACGAAGGGCGTGTCGACAAAGTCCTGGCCACGAATCTCGACACCCACGAGACCCGCGAGATCGGCAAATTGCCGTTTCGCATGGGATCGGGACTGGCGGTCAATGCAGACGACACACTTCTGGGGGGCAGTTTTGAGGAGTCACGACCACAACCGCCACAAAACGCCCGCGCCGCCCCCGGGCGGCGGCGCGATCTGGGGGCCCGCTTGGCGGCGCGGATTCCCATGCGCTTGTTCACATTCGACATCAAGACCGGCGAGGTGAATACTTTCAATCCCAGCACCGATTGGCTTAACCACGTGCAGTTCTCTCCTACCGATCCGACGCTGATGATGTTTTGCCACGAGGGACCGTGGGAAAAAGTCGATCGGGTTTGGACGATCCGGACCGATGGGACCAGCGCCAAGTTGATGCACCCGCGGACCATGCCCAATGAAATCGCAGGACACGAGTTTTTCGGCTACGATGGCCGCACGATCTGGTACGATCTGCAAACGCCGCGCTCAGACAAGTTCTGGCTGGCCGGTGTGAGCATTGAAACCGGTGAGCGCCTGCGTTATCCCCTCGAGCGCTCGCAATGGTCGGTCCATTACAACCGGTCGCACGATGGCAAGCTGTTCGCCGGCGACGGCGGCGGACCGGCGAGCGTGGCCAATCGCACACCGCTGCCGGAGAATCGGCCGCTCGACCCGCCGGGAAACGGGATGTGGCTCTATCTATTCACGCCGCAGCCCGGCGAGCAGGAGCCGATGAAAGTCGGCGGCGAGACGGTGAAAGTCGGCAAGTTCGCGGTGGAAAAACTCGTCGATTTGTCGAAGCACAACTACTCGTTGGAGCCGAATCTAACATTCTCTCCCGACAACAAGTGGATTATCTTCCGCTCCAACATGCACGGGCCAACGCACGTCTACGCCGTCGAGGTGGCGAAGGCGCCGTAGGTCAGGCCTCTGGCCTGACAATCCGCGACTTCACCTCGGCATTGCGATGCGGCAATATTTCCACATATCCGATTATCGCCGCTATTTCGTCCCTGGGGGAACGTACTTCTTCACGCTCGTCGCCGAGCGGCGTGAGCCGCTGTTCGCCAAGAACTGGACGCGGCGCACCCTGGGAACCGTCATCCGCCGCTGTTTCTCGAAAAACCCAGTCGCGGTCGTCGCCATGGTCTTGCTGCCCGACCATCTACACGCGTTGTGGGCTTTTCCGCCCGGCGACGACCGCTACTCGATGCGTTGGAATTGGATCAAGGGGGAATTCACCAAGGCGTTTCTCGCCAACGGCGGCCGCGAACAGCGGCGCAAGCCGTCGCGCATTCGTGAACGGCGCCGCAGCGTTTGGCAACGTCGCTTTTGGGAACATACGATTCGCGACGAGGAAGACTTGGAAAGCCATTTTGATTACATTCATTACAACCCCGTCAAACACGGATACGCCCAGCGGCCGCGCGATTGGCCGTGGTCCAGCTTTCATCGCTGGGTCGAGCGCGGCCATTACGATGTCGATTGGGGCGCGGGTTACGTTCAACCGAAGATGCCTGGCGACGCGGGAGAGTGAGGCCGTCTCGCACGTCGTCAGGCCAGAGGCCTGACCTACAACTACTGCGAATCAATTCTTGAGGGCCTGTCATGAGCAGCGCGGGTGCAGCGGCCGCGGCAGCCGGAGCGGCGGCGGCCGCTGAGCGGATGCGGCAAGAGGAGGAAGAAATGACCAAGTACGCCGACGCCGATCTGAAAGACGATTGGGAATTCAAGATCGTCCGCTCGAATACAGCCAGCTTCAAGAATCCCGAAA
Source organism: Pirellulales bacterium (assembly GCA_035939775.1). NCBI lineage: Bacteria > Pseudomonadati > Planctomycetota > Planctomycetia > Pirellulales > Pirellulales bacterium. The sequence continues at coordinate 5,797 of DASZFO010000165.1, forward strand.
CGCTGCGGCGAGTGTGCGAAGAAGAGGCCCAGGCCGGCTGGATCCTATTGGAAAAGTTCGACAATCAACGGTTGAGGTTCAAACGCCCCGCCAGCGCGCGAGCCGGTGATGCGGCGCTCATCGGTTACGATCCTTATCGCTCGAACTACGGAATCTCGGCACTGGCAATCGTCATGATTGTACTGTTCTGCACATTGTTGGGCGTTGCCGCGATCATCGGGATCGTTGCGCTCTTCGTGAAACACTGAAATCCGGTGGAGACTTTCCCCTTCGCCCAGCCGGATTTGTTAAGCGCTCTTTTAACATTTGTTGCATTTGCGTGGCATTCGTTGCAAGACGATGGTATGATCTCACCATTGCGCACACGGAATGACCGACGCCAATGCAGTGTTTCTCATCGAGAGGAGACCGGATCATGAAGTTTTGTCGTCTCATTGCATCCGTTGGCGTCGCAGTCTGTCTCCTTGCAGGTCATTCCGAGGTCAGTCGTTCGGCGCCGCTGCTGTTTCCGCAACTTGACGGCAACGGCAACGAGATTACCTCGCCCGTGACAACGAGTTTTCCCAGTGTTTATTACCCCGCTGGCATCGGCTTCAAGCCTGCGAAAACCGGCGACCCGATTTCGCCATACATCCCGGGCACCACCGCGGACCCGACCGCGCTCACCGTGACCGACGGCGGCAACATCCCCGTCCTTGACGTGATCGTCGCCAATGCCAGCACCCTTAGCATCAACGGCACGGGTCAGGTCGGCGGAAACGTCGAGGTCCACGATACCAGCACCGTAAACATGAGCGGGAACAGCATGCTGGGTTTCCATCCGGGGATTGCCGCACTGTTTGGCTTCGACCAAAGCAAGTTGAATATCAGCGGCGGCACTATCGCCGGCGGACTGGAGGCCGATGACCAAAGCGTTGCCACTCTCAGCGGTGGACAGGTTAACCTCGTAAACGGCTTTGGCGGAACGGTCAACGTAACTGGCGGCACCGTCGTCAACGGTGCTCAAGCGAACGCCGGTGGCACGGTTAACATCTCCACTCCTGAAGATTTTGGCGCCGGACTCGCCGCTTTCCAGGGTTCTCACATCACCATGAGCGCGGGCGGTCGTATCACCTTGCTTCAGGCCAGCGACAACTCCGACATCACGCTCAGTGGCGTTACCCTGCTTGGCAATGTTAACGCCGATAACAGCATTGTGAATTACGATGGCGGGACGATTGTCGGCAATATCTTCTCCCAGAACGGCGCGGTCGTTTTCACCAGCGGCAATACGATGGTCACCGGCACCGTGACTGCCAACGGCGGTTCCGTGCACGTGAGAAGTGGCACTCTCACTTCCTTCCAGTCATCAGGTACGGGCGGTATTACGATGGACGACGGCGTCGTGGGTTCCACGGTTGTGGCCACCGACACGGGAGTGATCCAAGTGCATGGAGGCACGATCAATGGGACCGTGTCTGCTCAGGGGACCAGCGTCATCACTCTCGACGGTCCAACTGTGGCCGTGAATTCCGACGTTAACTCCTATGACACCAGCAAAGTCAATCTCTTCGGTACTCAAGTTACCGGCACCGTAAGCGCGACCGACACCAGTCTCATCAGCCTGTACGCCGCCAGCGTCACCGGTGATCTCGGGACGTTCAAATCTGGCTTGGCGGTCATAAACGGCGGCACCACCATCAGTGGTAATGTCGTTGCCTCTAACTCCAGCCACGTTCAGTTGGTTGGCGGAAACGTCGGCTCGGTGACCACGTACAATTCCGCGAGTGCACAGTTGGACGGCAGCCAAGTTAAGGGGGACGTTTCCGCCCTGAATTCAAGTTCCATCATGCTTGATAACATGTTCGTCACGGGCAATATTACGGCACAGCAACAAAGCATTATCACGATCAGCGAGAGCATTACCTACGGCGGACAAATCGAAGCGTTCGGCACCAGCCGCATTGTCCTGCTTGGTCATTTGCTACCGAACAACCAGCCACATGCGCTGAGTTTCGACGGCATCGAGGGTAGCGGACCAAGCTTTCTCACACCCGATGGCGAACCCGCATTCGCCTCGATCTTCCTCCATGACAGCAGCTCGCTCGAGTTCGATGGTCACAGCTTGTCCGCCGCCCTCATCGATCCCATGAACGGCGGCGGCGCGTACAGCGAGTATGCAATCTCGGGTCTCTTTGCCGACGGCACCCCAATCCCGTCGGGTCTGGATCTGTTTGTCGCCAACGGTTCGGCCGCCTCCTTCCAACTCGTCGAAGCCGTCCCGGAACCGGCCTCCGCTTCATTGATGGCCGTCGCCGCGCTGGCTCTGCTTGCCCGCCGAAGACACACTGAGAGCCTATCCGAGAACCGCCTGGGCAAAGGGGACAGTCCCCGTTTTGCTCCGCGGACTGCGCAAAAGGGGGACAGTCCCCGGCGGTTCTCGGATAGGCTCTAAGCCGCGTTAGTGGGGTGCGATAAAGAAAGTGGCCGGCGTTGCACGAGGCAATGCCAACTCCAGGCTATAGTCGCCGTCATGCTCGGAGTGCGCCTCCACATGGTCGAGCGCCGGGCCGCCGAGTTTGTTGACTTTGCCGCCGTTGAAGAATCCGCCGCGATGGGATTGAACATTGATCGAACGGATCCGCCAATCGGCGTGCTCACTCTGCAATACCGCGGCGAACGAGGGCCAAAGTGCGCTCAATGGATTGTCGGCCGCGGAATGGTTGGCGATGCGAGCGTGTAGATTACCGCAGATCGCCAGGACCTTGGCGCGGGGCGCGAGTTGTTGCCGCTGTTTCGCAAGACTGGCCGCCATCGAAGCATCCCTTCGCAGGCTCATCGCAATGACTTCGGGCTGCAATGCGAAATCAGGAGATTCCTGCGAGTCCTTAGGAGCCTTGTACTTCTTCAACAACTCCTCACCCTCCCGCTGCTCGGCGGCTTCGGTCTCGTCGAAACAGATTACCTGCCATCGCAATGGCGGCAACAGAGCCGCACGTACGAGCGCGAGCAGTTGGAGATTGCCTCGCCCGTCTCCATTCGGTTTGGCAAAGAAGCTCGGCAGGATGGGAGTTTTTCCGGTGGCCCAATCAATCAACGGCCCCCGCTGGTCTGAAGGGACTTCGAGGGCGAGGGCGCTGTATCCCAGCTTCGACAGCGGCGCGAGCAGCGCTGCACCTACCGCCGGCACCTCTTGCGTTCCGTGTGTTTCACCGAGGATCAGCACGTCGCTCCGGGCGGCGAGATCCGTGATCGAGCGCTCCGCGCTCGCCGGCAGCGAATACGGCTCGAGCGCCGGCAAAGATAAGAGGATTGGACCGCCGCCATACATTTCCTTCATCGTTTTGGCATAATCCGCCAACGGTTCCAGGCCAACCTCAGCCCGGCGTTTGTCCACGTTGGTTTCATCCTCGAGCGAGCTCGGTTGAAATTTGCCGTCGTCGTTTGTGAACTGAGTGCCGTATCTCTGTTTCTTGCCTTCGGCGAGCAGGACCCGGTCGGTCAGGTAGGCGAGATTGGATTGCGACACTTCGCCCTTGGGGAGCTTGGCCATCAGATCGAGGCACTTCCGCTGGAACTTCCTGTTATGATCCGCGTGCTGCACGAGCAGCCAGGCCGCGTTCGCTCCGTCTTTCCCCACCATCGCGATCGTCGGCCAGCCGCGTTCGTCAATGACCTGCATCAGCCATTTTGTATTCTCGCCGTCGACTTTCTCGCACTCGGCAGTGATCTTTTCGAATATGGTCCTTTCCTCCGCGCTGAGTTTATCCTTGGACAACGCTTCGACGTTCGCCCCATGCTCGCTCGCCCAATTGATCTCACGATTGCGAACTTCCTGGTCCGTCTTGAATCGCTCCAGCAGCTCGCGTCGCAACTCCGGCTCCGTGACATTGTCAGGCTGGGAACGATCCTCCGCTTGGGCCGCCGGCGCGCCCAAGCACAGCAAGAGTATTGCCGTCAGCTTCTTCATAAAGTCGCTTTCCGTAACGAGTCTCGCGACACCCTTTCACTCCGGCCGCGAGAGACAATCACTTGATCTTCATGTTGTCGATTTGCTCTCCACTATCGCGCGTGATTAGTGCGAGATACGTGGCGGGATCGCAGGCGTCGGTGATGCCGAGCGAATGGCCGTCCACGAACTGGTGATAGACGATTCCGCCGGCATGATCGCTCGACGGTCCCCACCAGACGTCGTTTTGCGGTTTGTTGCTCGACTTGTCCTTTTTCAGATACGGGACGGAGTTCGTGTCCTTCGGGTCGAATCCCTTATTGAGCGCCAGGGCGGCGTTCGTCCATGGAGGCTTGTCGTCCGCCCCCGGCGCCGGTTGGTTGGGATCGTTGCCGACGAGCCAGTTCAACGTGCCGTCGTACCAGGAAGCATAGCCGCATTCCTTCGATTCGGCGAGAAGAATCGTATTGGAAGTGCCATCGCCGAAGTCGCGCATTCTCAATCCTTGCCCGCTGGCGAGAGCCATCCCACCGTTCTCTATCGGCATTCCCTTAACCATGTGGGTTCCGACCATAGGCTTGTAGCAGGTCGCACCGACCCGCCCTTTAAACGATTCATCGCCATTCCCAGCCGTGGCCGCGTCGACCGCCGCATACTCGGGCGCTCCTTGGTCGGCGGGTTCGTCCGGATTGGCCGCGCGCCCAGCGTCGATCGTCAGTTTGTTGCGCGTATACGCATTGCCGGCCCAATCGGGACAGATTGCGGTCAACAACGGCACGCAGGAAACGTGTTGCGTGGCGCAGGTGCGCGTCACGAGGCTAGGATCGAACGGGCCGTTCTGAACCGTAAACCGGTTGGACTTATCAGAGAGATTTCGATAGAAAGTCGCCTCGTCAATATAAGGAAGGATCTGAACGAGCCAGCTATAGCTGGCCGTCGATTTGTCGCCGCTCGCGTTCGCCGGACGGCAATCCTCTGGCGATGCGACGACCGCCGACGCGTTAAACAGGACTGTTGGGAATCGCCTTTTCACAGTTTGAAAATTCAAAACGGCCAATCCGAGCCGTCGCAGATTGTTTTCGCACGCGGTACGATTCGACTGAGCACCAGACGCCGCCAGAGCCGGCAACAACAGCGCGACGATCATCCCGACGATGATTATCACGGCCGCAAGCTCGACAAGCGTGAACCCATGTTTTCTACAGTGTGCAGACATGATCCGCCTCCTGATGAACGGGGCCACGGTCAAGAGTGGAGCGAGTCAAGGATACTATAACGGTTTCCGTAGGGATTCGACCATAAGTCATGTCGGCGCCGTCAAGCTGGAACCTTCTCGGCACCCTCCACCACGCTCCGAATTTCAACTCTCAGAGCCTCCAGGATCCGATTCGCGCGCTCTACTGTGACCCCGTGGTACTCGTTTCGCTCATCCCGCGAAACCTGTGATTCGTGGACGCCGAGGCGTTCGGCAAGTTCTCGCTGGGAAACGCCTTTGGCGATGCGTAGCGCGATGAGCAGCCGGCCGGCTCCCTCGAAGTTGTGAAGCTCCTCGAACTCGCCTCGCATGAGCCGCTCGTAGCTCTCGATTTCCTCTTTGAGTTGCTCGTGGAATGACCGCATTGGGTCCAACGCTCGTTTGATGTCTTCCTTCGACAGGCCCTTTTCCTGAAGCTTTGCCCGCTCTTCTTTAATTCGGGCAGTCTCTTCGGCAACACGCTCGACTGCCTCCCTATATTCTGTTTCATTACGAATCATCGCTCTCCTCCGATCTTCAAGATGCCACGAGGTTTGCCGTCCCGCCGCGATCGACGAAAGGCCGAGGGGAATTCAAGCTCGTGGCCATATTGGTCTCGAATGCCGCAAAGTTGCCCGTAGTGAGGATACAACTCCACGCGGTAGACGTGCCACATCGGCAATTGCTTCTTCGGATAACTCCGAAACGCGCGCCGACTCGCCGGATCCCAGGTCCAAACCTTGTGCGGATCGAGGAGGTTGAGGCCGCGTTCCAACTCCCCACTGGCGAGATGCGAAAGTTCGCACTTAAAGTATCCGTCAATGTCGTTAGGCCGGTCCTTGTCCTCCGCAAATGACCCATCGATGAAGATTTCCGAAATGCCGACCTGCCAAAGCTGTCGCACCAATATGCTAAGGTTCTCAACTAACCGTCCTCGCCACGCCGAATCCCAATTGGGGTATTTCTCTCGGTCTCCGGGACCGACCACGAGTCGAGAACTCGCAAGCTCTTCAAGCGTCAGCTCGTAGTCGCCGGGAGGCAGCAACCCATCGTCCGTGAAACCTGGAATTCCTCCAGCATCCGTCATGACTCAAATCTATGATAGCTTAACATAATTGTCAAGGTGATTTGTCTGGCTGCGATTTTGTCCAGCAGCTACGTCGATTTGATGCGTCCCGCCATCGCGCTTCCGTGTGAGCAATCCTTACAAATACGGCGAGAGCAGTCGGGCGACACCGTCGCGCAGGCGGATCGGCAGGCTGCGGCCGTCGACGTCGGCGAGCGTGATTTGCCGCGCCGCGGCCAGCTTGCGCTCGACGATCCGGCCGAGCGCGGCGGCGAGGCCGCGGTCGTAGCATTCCACGTTGAACTCGAAATTCAGCCGCAGGCTGCGCGGGTCCCAATTGCCCGAGCCGACGAGACTCCACAGCCCATCGACGAGCATCAGCTTGGTGTGGTCGAATGGCGGCGGCGAAAGCCAGACGCGGCAACCCCGTTCGAGCACCTGCCAAAGCGTGCCGGCGCAGGCCCATTGCACGGTGATCAAGTTGTTCTTTTCCGGCAGAATGATATCGACTTCGACGCCGCGCATGGCCGCCACGTTGAGCGCGGAGATGAGCGCGTCGTCGGGCAAGAAATAAGGCGTGACGATCGCCACGCGCGAATGGGCGCAGGACAACGCGCCGGTGAGCGCAAGCTGGATTTCGCCCAAGTCCTCGTCAGGTCCGCAGCGGATGCCGCGGGCGAGCATCTCGCCGGCCGGCTCGAGCGGTGGATACCACAATTCGCCTTCGAGAATCTCTTTCGTCGCGAAGGCCCAATCTTCGGTGAACACCTCTTGGAGTTGCAGCACGATCGGGCCGGTGAGGCGAAAGTGTAGGTCTTGAATCTGGTGCTTCGATCCGAGCTTGAGAAACTCCCCTTCGCGGATGTTCATCCCGCCGGTGAAGGCGCTCCGGCCATCGACGACCAGAATCTTGCGATGGTTGCGCAAGTTGGAATAGGAAAAATAGCCCGGCACGAAAGTGCGGAGAAACCGTTCGACGCGGACACCAGCCTTCGCGAGCGCACCGATAATCGAGGGAAAGGTGTAGCGCGAGCCGACGTCGTCGATCAGAACCCGCACGGCGACGCCGCGCTCGACGGCCCGGCGTAGGGCTTCGACAAACATCTTGCCGACTCGGTCGTTATCGAAGATATAGGTCATCAGCGCGATCGAGCGGCTCGCGCCGTCGATGGCCGCCAGCATGGCGGGAAACGCAACGTCGCCGCCGTCGAGCGGCTCGATCTGGTTGCCGCGGAGCAGCGGCCGCTCGGTTAGCCGGCCGACCAGCTCGACGAGCGTCGCCATGTGGCGGTCCTGGTGGCCGAGCATCTTTTCGAGCAATTCGGGGGAGCCGATATGGGCCGAAGCCGGCGGCTCGGAGCGCAATTGTCCGCTCCGCAGGAGCACCGCTCGGCGCTGGATCCGGTTCACGCCGAACATGACGTACAGGGCCACGCCAATGACCGGAGAAAACCAGATCAGGCCAACCCAACCGATCGTCGCCCGCGTGTCGCGCTTGTGCAGCACGGCATGGGCGGTCGCCAGCGCCGAAGCGACGATGTGCGCGACGGCGAATAGCCGCGGCCAAAAGTCGACGAACACCTGATAGACGTCGTGTATGAACTGGTCCATCCGCCGAAGCTCCGATCGAGTCCGCGTCTGCCGCGTGCAATCCCTAACACTAATCCGCGGCGCTCGGATAGTGCAACCTGCGGGCGGGCAAAACCGCAAGCGGATTCGTCGCGAATTGCGCCGCGGCCACCGGCGGGACACACGGGTGACGCCGCGATTGACGGGTTTTCGCCGAGAGTTGTATAATCCGTCCATCATTTCCGCGCTCCCCAACTACTCGCGAGGATCATCATGGCCACCATCGCCGCACCGACCGGAGTTCACGACGACGTCACCCAGTGCATCGGCCATACCCCGCTCGTGAAGCTGCGCCGAGTGACGCAAGGGTGCGCGGCCACCGTGGTAGCGAAGCTCGAAAGCCTCAATCCACTGTGGAGTGTCAAGGACCGGATCGCCGGGGCGATGATCGACGCCGCCGAGCGCGACGGCAAGATCAAGAGTGACACGGTCATCATCGAACCGACGAGCGGCAACACGGGGATCGGGCTAGCCTTCGTCTGCGCGGCGCGCGGTTATAAGCTGGTCGTCTCGATGCCGGAGAGCATGAGTCTGGAACGCCGGCGGATGCTCAAGGCCCTCGGTGCCGAGTTGATTCTCACTCCCGCCGCCGACGGCATGCCGGGCGCGATTCGCAAGGCCGACGAACTCGTGGCGGCCAACAAGAACTACTTCATGCCGCAGCAATTCAAGAACCCCGCGAATCCCGAAATCCATCGCAAAACGACGGCCGAGGAAATCTGGCGCGACACCGACGGTCAGGTCGATATCGTCGTCAGCGGCGTCGGTACCGGCGGGACGATCACGGGAGTCGGCGAGGTGCTCAAATCGCGCAAGCCGTCGGTCAAGATGATCGCGGTCGAGCCGGTCAACAGCCCGGTGATCACGCAGCGCCGCAAAGGGGAGCCGCTCAAGCCGGGTCGCCACACGATCCAAGGGCTCGGCGCCGGATTCATCCCCGATATCTTGAACGTCGATATCATCGACGACGTGGTGCTCGTGCAGGATGAGGACGCCGCGGAGACGACCCGGCGGATGGCGAAGCTCGAAGGCCTGATGTGCGGCATTAGCAGCGGCGCCGCGGCCTGGGCGGCGATCGAGGTGGCCAAACGCCACGAAAACCGCGGCAAACTCATCGTCGCCGTATTGCCCGACCTTGGCGAACGCTATTTGTCGACGAAGTTGTTTCCGGAGTAAAAAGCCGTCTTCGGGCTTTCGGAATTCAATCTGGCCCTATCGTTCCCCGATCTTACGATCGGGACTATTGCCATTCGGCCCGCTGGGCCAGCCGAGACGACGCGACGCGAATCGACATTAATGCTTGTAGATTTTATGGCGCGGGCGGTCGGAGAGGATTTGTTCCTTGCCCCAGTTGGTCACGTCGCGGAAGGCCTGGCTGCGGATAAAATCCTGAAAGGCCTGCTCGTCCGACCATTCGCTGATAATCAGATACGAGCCATCGTCCGCGACGTCGCGGTAGAGGCGGGAATCGGTGTGCCCCGCCGCGCCGCGCAGCGCTCCCAGCACGGCGCTGAATTTCTCTTCGAATTCGCGCTGTTTGCCCTGGATGACGTGATAATCCATGCCGACGGTGATCATCGTTCGCGGCTCCTGATTTGCGAGGGGGTTGGAGCCATTGAGAATACTCCTGGGCAGGGAGTCGCGAAAGGGGTCGCCTTTCCAGCCAAGTTGCTTGCTCCGCGGGGTTGGGCTAATGATAATGCGAGGCAACCTGTTCAACATCTGGAAACGTGAGACTTATGGCATTGACGATGAGCATCATAGAAGACCAATGGCGGTTCCCCTCACCCCGGCCCGCTCCCAGAGGGAGAGGGAGAAAGAATTGCCTTCGGCTATTTGAGTCGATTCTGCGCGCGATCGCGATTGCGGCGGTCTTGCTGATTCAAGTTATCTGCTCGACCGCCGTCATTGCGCAGGCGAATCCGCCGTCGAAGCCGACGGCGGAGGCCGTCTATCTTCGCGAGAATTACACGAAATACGAGTACAAGATTCCGATGCGCGACGGAGTGAAGCTGTTCACGTCGGTCTATGCGCCCAAAGACGACTCGCAGCCGTACCCGATTCTGTTGACGCGCACCCCGTACAGCGTCAAGCCCTACGGCGTCGACGTCTATCCCAACGATCCCGGCGGGCCGCTCGCGCATTACGCCAAGGAGCGATTCATCTTCGTCCTCGAAGACGTGCGCGGGCGGTATGGCTCCGAGGGGACGTTCGTCCAAATGCGGCCGCAGCTTTCCGTCAAATCCGGACCGCACGACATCGACGAGAGCACCGACGCCTACGACACGGTCGACTGGCTCGTGCGCAACATCCCCAACAACAACGGCCGGGTGGGCATGATGGGGATTTCTTATCCCGGATTCTACACGGCGGCGGGGATGATCGATTCCCATCCGGCTCTCAAGTGCGCCTCGCCGCAGGCGCCGATCACCGATTGGTTCGTCGGCGACGATTTCCATCACAACGGCGCGTTTTACTTGCCGCACGCGTTTCGCTGGCTCTCCCGATTCGGGCAGAAACTCGAGGAGCCGACGCGCGAGGAACCCAAGCCATTCGACTACAAGACGCCCGACGGCTATGAGTTTTATCTCAATCTCGGCCCGCTCGGCAACATCGATAAGTCGCTGTTCAAGGGGAAAATTGAATTCTGGGACGAGCTGATGAGCCACGCCAATTACGATGAATTCTGGCAGTCCCGCGATCTTCGCCCGCATTTGAAGAACGTCAAATCGGCCGTGATGACGGTCGGGGGTTGGTACGACGCGGAGGACCTGTTCGGCCCATTGTCCGTTTTTCACGAGGTCGAGCGGAACAATCCGGAAACGACGAACCTGCTCGTGGTCGGGCCGTGGGCGCACGGCGGTTGGTCGTCGAGCGACGGCGATCACCTGGGCAACGTCCGGTTTTTCGCCAAGACGTCCGAGTTTTTTCGCAACGAGATCGAGCTGCCGTTCTTGAAGCACTTTCTGAAGGATGACAAGAAATACGATCTGCCGAAAGCCTATGTCTTCGAGACCGGCACGGCGCAATGGCGGCGGTTTGACGCCTGGCCGCCGAAGAATACGCGCGAGAAGACGCTCTATTTCCGCGCAGGCGGACGGCTGTCGTTCGACCCGCCGGACGAGAAGGAAGGCGAATTCGACGAATACGTGAGCGATCCCAATCATCCCGTCCCCTACATTCCCAATATCGCGATCAGCATGACGCGCGAGCACATGCTCGACGACCAGCGCTTCGCCTCCTCGCGCCCCGACGTGGCGGTCTATCAGACCGACGTGCTGGAAGACGACGTGACGATCGCCGGACCGATCACGGCGCGGCTCAACGTCTCGACCACGGGGACCGATTCGGATTGGGTCGTCAAGCTGGTCGACGTTTACTCCGGCGATTACCCAAACCCGGAGCCAAACCCCGCGGGCGTTCAAATGGGCGGCTATCAACAGCTCGTTCGCGGAGAAGTCATGCGGGGAAAGTTCCGCAATAGCTTCGAGAAGCCCGAGCCATTCGAGCCGGGCAAGAAAGCGAAAGTAGAATGGGTCATGCCCGACGCCTATCACACCTTCCGCCGCGGGCATCGGATCATGGTGCAAGTGCAAAGCACGTGGTTCCCGCTGGTCGATCGCAATCCGCAGAAGTTCTGCGATATTTACCGCGCCCAAGCGGACGATTTTCAAAAGGCGACCGAGCGGATCTATCACTCGCCGCGAGCAACCTCGGCGATTCAAGTGCTGCAGTTCGCGCCGCCGAAATAAGAGCCTGTGATCCAGGCTGCTAGCGGCGGCGGGGCAAGAGTCGGTCAGGCGTCTTCGCCTGACCAAAGCGAATCGTGCTGCTGTCAGGCGAGAACGCCTGACCTACGGCCTGCGATTCACGTATTGACGCTACTTCAATGGCGATCTAGACTTTCGCTCCCCTTAGAGCGTCTAACAAATCCGGCGGGGACTGTCCCCCTTTTGCGAACAGCAAAACGGGGACTGTCCCCTTCTTCCAGCCGGATTTGTTAGGCGCTCGTGATCGCCCACATTCAAGGCATGGAAGCTGGCGGATGCGATCGGTAGCGTCAGAACAATTGCGGCATCAGCTTTTGATTCTGCTGACGGCCGGGGCGGTCTTCTTCATCTCGTTGGGGAGCGCGCGGCTTTGGGATGAAGATGAGACCGAGTATTCGCGCTGCGCCCGCGAGATGATGGCCCGCGGCGACTGGGTGGTGCCCACCTTCAACCACCATCCGTGGCTGGAAAAGCCGGTCCTCGTTTATTGGCTGATGATCGGCTCGTTTCGCGTTTTCGGGCCGACGGAGTTCGCCGCGCGGTTCCCCTCGGCCATCTGCGCCTTGGGGACGGCGCTGGTCGCCTATCAACTCGGACGGCGGCTGTTTCGGCCGCAAGTCGGACTTTGGGCCGGATTGATTCTCGCGACGAGCTTGATGTTCGTGGTGGTCGGCCGGGCGGCGACGCACGACTCGACGATGATCTTCTTCACGACGCTATCGCTCCTGGCCTATGTCGTCGGGATGGGACCGGCGTTTTGGAAAACGGGGACAGTCCCCTTTTCTTCCGCCGAAGCGATTGCGCCCGCGATGGACGAGGAGGCCAAAAAAGGGGACAGTCCCCGCCGCATGACGCGGTTTCGCGCGGTGCTCCCGAAATCGTGGTGGAGCTTCGTTGCGATGTATGTTCCGCTGGGATTGGCCGTGATGGCGAAAGGCCCGCTCGGCGTGCTGCTGCCGATCGCGGCGCTCGGCATGTTTGTTTGGATCAGCGGATCGGCCGCGAATCCGGATTTGGACAGCCCGCTCGCGGAACCGGACGAAAACCAAACTCGCTTCCAGCGAACGTTGAGAAACAGTTGGCGGCGGCTGATTGTGATGGCGGCCGACTTTCCCGCGGCGACCTGGGCGATGCGGCCTTTGACCCTCGCCGCGATCGTGCTGGCGATCGCGGCCCCCTGGTATGTGCTGGCCGGCATTCGCACGCACGGCGAGTTCTGGCGGGTGTTTATCTGGGAGCACAACGTTCAATACATCCTGCATTCGAAACAGGGTCATGCCGGCTCGGCCTTATATTTCTACCCACTCGCGCTGGTCGTCGGCTTCTTTCCCTGGACGATCGCGCTGGGCCTGGGGGCGGTCTATGCGGCCCGCCATATTCGCCGCCGCGCCCCCCACTTTCGCGCCTGCGCCTTGGCCGCCGCTTGGTGCCTGACCTGGTTCGTCGTCATGTCGCTGGTCGGCACCAAGCTCCCGCACTACATCGTCCCCGCCTACCCGATGCTCGCGGTGATCGCCGGGCTTTGGATCGCGGATTGGATCGCCGGATTGCAGTCGAAAGCCGCCGAACGCTGGATCGCGGCCGGGTTCGTGGCGCTCGGCGTGCTGGGGATCGTTTTCGTGATCGGGCTGCCGCCGGCGATCCGGCATTGGGCGCCCGGACAGCCGAGCTTCAACTGGCTCGGGCTCGTTCCAGTGATCGGCGCGATGTTCGGCTGGACTTTTCAACGGCGGCGGCAAACGGCTCTCTCGGCAGCGACGATTCTCGTCACCGGAGGGGCGCTGTTCTTGGGGATCTTCGGCTTTGCCGCTCCCCGAATCAGCACTCAGCAGTCGAGCGTGCGCATGAACGACGCCGTGCGCCAGTTCGGAACCGAATCGACGGCGGTCGGCGTCTACAGGGCCTATTTGCCTGGGCTGATTTATTATGCCGATCGGCCCCAGCCGATCGTCGAGCTGTACCGGCGCGGCGACGTGCGACAACTACTCGACAAGAGCGACGACTTTCTCGTGATCACCGATCTGCCGGGATTGATCGAGCTGCGGCCGCAACTTCCCGTCGGCGCGGTGGTGCTCGAACAGCAGCCGCGATTCTTGAAGGGAGGCGAACTGCTCGTTGTCGGGCGCCTCCCCGCGGCCATCTCTCCGCCCGGCGGTGATCCGCATTCCACGGCAGCCGGCGCTACCCGCCCCCTCGGCGGACTCACGCGGTGACGAGATTCGATCGGTGACGCTAAGCGTGGCGGGTCGGCTGGTTCGTGCCGGGCGGGTGGCACTGGCCAGCGCAATCGGCCAGTGCCGGACATCGCCCCCAAGCACCGACCCAAGGGATCGTCGCACCTCGGCACGTCCAGGGCGAGGCCAACGTTGCATGGTGATTCAACACTGGCCGACGTCGCTGGCCAGTGCCACCCTACAGCGCGACCGCGGGTTATCGGCTCCTCAACATCTTGCCACGGCGCAAGGCCGGTAACAGGCAGGCGAGGCTGCCGAGAACGATCAGCACGATGCTCGACGGCTCTGGCACGGACGATAGGCTGCTGCCGGCGCCCACACCCCCAACGGAACCACCAAGCGAACTCCCAGGTGAGGAGCTGCCGGGGGCGAGCGGAGTCGAAGACCCTAGCCCAGCGCCGAACGGCGCGTCGCCCGTCAGCGAGCCAGCCAAAGTCAGGCCGCTCGCCATCGGACCGCCGGTCGAAGTCGACGCGGCGATTGTCACCGAGGCGGTGTGCGTCGCATCGCCGCCGATGATCAGCGCGCTTTGAACGATGTGGTCGGCGGTCAGATCGCTACCGCCGTTGACCGTCGTGACGCCCGTGGCGCTGGCGGCCTGATCGATCCCGCCCGTCTGCTGATGCGTGCCGCTGACCACCAGGTTCCCGTTGTTGACCACGTGAACGCGGCTTGCCGCCGACGCGGTTGAGGACAAATCCGAGACCGAGCCGGCCAACACCAAATTCGCGCCGGGGGCGACTGTGATGGAAACTCCGCTATTGACCGTCGCCGCGCCGGTCGTGTTATTGAATCCGAGCGTGCCGGAGTTCACCGTGATCGCCACGCCAGTTGCGAATGTCGAAACACCGGAGACCGTAACGGTCCCGGGGTCGCCAGAGGAGCTGCCGAGGGCATTATTGATCGCGAGATTGCCGTTAAAGACGCCTCCGGTAAAGTTCACGCCGTAACCGCCAACCAGGACTTGCCCGGTGGTATTCGTCAGGTTCAAGGTCGTGCCCGCGCCGCTGCCCACGGTCAGGCTGCCCATGGTCACGGTGGCGCCCGCCGCGGTTTGCCCCACGTCGATCGTGGCACTGCTGCCACCGGGCAGGACTACGTTATTGGCATAAACGCTGGCAATACCGGGACCGATGCTGAAGTTGCTGATGAGCTGCGTCGAATTCGAACCGCCCGTGGCGCCGCTAAACCCGAAAAAGGCAGTGGGTCCGCCCAATAGAGTAACCAGATCGGAGGGAAGCGCATGGGTATTCGCAAACGTGTTGCCTGTCACGGTGTCGGTGAGGACTTCGGTGAGTGTTTGGGCCGTTGCGTTGTACACCAAGGCGACATTGATGGGGTCGCCGCTCCCCTGGTTGATCGAGCCAGTCGCGCTGAACGGGCCAATATTGCCGTTGACGTTGACACCGCTACCGACCGTGTTGGGGGGATAGACGTTGATTTCGTAAGCGGCACTCGGTGTGATGCCGCTGTACGCTAAGCCGCCCCCGCCGCCTCCCAAGGCCGTCAAGCCGCGCGGGTCGTTCTGGAAAATAACCGCGGTGCCGTCGGCCAAAGTGCCCGAGCCGGTCGCAGTGTACGTGAATCCAATGGCGAAATTGCCGGCGACCGATTGTTTCGTGCCAAAGAAGGCCGAACGTTGTTCACCGTTCACGCCGTCGGTCAAGGTCAGTACATTGCTGTTGATCGGGTTGCTGGCGATTCCCGCGTTGTTCACCGTCCACGGAGTCCCCGCGCCGGTGACACTCGTGCTCGTGCCGCCAAACCCGCTGAGGGTGGGGTTGGTGACGATGGGGCTAGTAGACACGACGCGCAGTGTCGTCGCGTTATTGAGCGTCACTGGGCCGGTGCCAAGTGATCCAGGATTGTTGCCAATGACCAAGCCGGTCGATGCGGCGAGGATCGTGCCACCCGAATAGGTTCCGTTGCCGCTCAAGGAAAGCACGCCAGGGCCCGTCTTGGTGAGGCTAAAGGCCCCACCGACCGTTGTCAGATTGACTTGGCCCGCGCCGGCGCTCGCGCTATTGGCGACGTTGATCGTCGCATTGCCGGTGAGCGTCGTCGGACCAGCGAACGTGAGGCTATAGGCCGTGTTGGTCGTATCGGGGCTGGCGACATTCAGCGTTGCGGCGCCAATGCTCAGTCCGCCCAGCGTGGCGGTTAGCGAATTGACGATGTTGACCGTCGAAGTCGCCGTCACGACCAGGTTGTTCGCGTACGTCTGAAACGCGCCAAGGGCCAAGGGACCGGTTGTCGGCGCCAGGACCGTGTTGGGAATGGCCACCGTGCTGCCTCCGGTGTCGGGGCCACTGTATTGCACTAACAACCCCTCGCCGCCGCCCCCTTGATAATAGCCGATGTCGAGTTTGTGCAAGCCGGAAGTGAGGGTGACGGTTCCGGTATGCGTCGTTGAACCTTGAAAGGCGTTGTTCGCCACCACTGCCGTATCCGCGGGGCTGCCCGCGGGGCCGCTGCCATCGACGAACAGGTCGCTGCCGTCGTCACTTGTGGTGCTGAAGGTGTAGCTGCCGGCGGCTCCGATATTGATGTATCCAGTGAAGTAGGTTTCGAAATTTGTCGTGCTCGAAAAACCGTAGAGGGCGTTCGTGGGACCGGCCGTGTTGAACATGGCGTTGGGCCCACCGTAGTTATTGTTGCTGAAATTAAGGTTCGCCTTGCCGCCGGTGGACGTCAAGGTGCTGACGGCGAGGGTTCCGGCAATGTTGCTGAAATGGGTCGTCATCGCGGTATAGCTCTCGGTGACCGGCGGGCCCGCGTTCTGATAGTCAAGATCGGGGCCATTTTGATTTCCGTTATTAGGCGAATTGTTGTAGAGGTTGACAGTTAGTCCCGGCATCAACTGGCCTTGCAGGTTGAGTGTGGCACCCTGGAGCGTTACCGAGCCGGTACCGAGCGGCGAGCCGGGCGAGGGCCCGGCGATCAGCGTGGCGCCACTGCCAACCGTCGTTCCGCCGCTGAAGGTATTATTGCCGGTAAGCGTGAGCGTGCCCGCGCCGGCGGTCTTCGTTACCGCCCCGGTCCCACTGATGGTTCCGCTATAGGTCTGAGGATTGGGGTTGGCAAAAGCAAGCACGGCGTTATTAATGATCCCCGGACTGGCGACCGAACCATTGTGCGTGCTGCCGTCTCCCAACTGCAATGTTCCGCCGGTGATGGTGGTCGTGCCCGTATAGAGATTCGCGTTGGTCAGCGTGAGCGTGCCGGCGCCGATTTTGTTCAGCGATCCGGGTCCGCTCAATACGCCCGAATAAGTGGTGCTGCCGCCATTATTGCCGACGCTCACGGCGACGGCTGCCGCTCCGGTGTCCTGCAGCGCCAGGTTGGCCGAGCCTTTAAGTCCGCCGAGCGTGAACGCGCCGACGCTCGGGGCGAATAGAACATTGTTGGCGACGGTCATGTTGAGCGTGCTGTCTTGCAAGGCATTGGTTGAGCCAAGCGTCAGTGTCGCAGCGCCGATGACATTCGTGTCGCCGGTGAACGTGTTGTTGCCGGAGAGGGTCAAGCCGGCGTCGCTCACGATGAGGCTCAGAGCGCCCCCGCCGGCGCCGTCGGCCAAAACGCCGGCGTAAGAACTGGCGGCGAGCGTGTTGACCGTCAAGGTCGCGGGGGTCGCGTTGGCGTTGACGACTTGGGCCGTGGCGCTGGTGCTGTTCAAGCCGCTGATCGTGATGCTATTGCCGTTCAAGGCCAGCGTGCCGGTGCTGACCGGACCGAACGTGACCGCGCTGGGAGTTGTCGAGTTGAGTGCGCCAGCGTTGCCGACTCGCAACGTGCCTTGCTCGACATCCACGCCTCCCGTGAAGGTGTTGCTGCCGCCGAGAACCCAGACGCCGGCGCCGGTCTTGGCCAGCCCGAGCGTTCCGCCAGCCGATCCATTCCCGATGACGCCGTTGACGGCGTTCGCCCCGTTGTTGGTTCCTGTCAGATTCAGCACGGTGTTGTTGGTTGCAGTGCTCACGCCGGTGACGCCGCCGCCGATAATCAGGACGTTGGCGGTATTGGCGGCGTTGCTGGAAAACGTGTAGCTTCCACTGACTCCTTCCAAGACCAGGGGAGCGTTGATTGTCTCCGTGTTGGCGACCCGCACCGTGGTCTGAATCTTGCCCCCCGTGGTCAGCAGCAGGGCGTTGCCGCCGGTCGTGCCGATCACATAGGCCCCCGTGCCGGCCAGGTCGAACGTGATGTTCTGCAGATTGCGATTCAAGTCGGGCATCGGGGTCAAGATGGTGCTGGCGTTAGTGAAGGCGGCCAGATCCGTGTTGGTGGTGGTTCCATCGTGGACGCCGGGGACCAAGCCAGCCACCCAGTTCGCCGGGTTGGCCCAGTTCGTATCGGTGGGGGTGGCAGACCAAGTCGGGGCCGGAGTGACCACCAGATCGATTTCCGTTCCCGCAGGATTTTTCACGAAGCCCTCTTGGAAGCCGGAGATGCCGACGGCGATGCTGAACGTCGTATTCGTGAAGTTGCTGGTGCTCGACTCGGTGATGATTTTGTAGGTGCCTGTGCCAAACCCGCCGGTGTCGGTGAGATTCACGAGGACGCTGCCCGTTCCCGCGCCCGGCAACGTCAGCGCGCCGACGCTGGCGATCAGGTCCGAAGTGCCCGGAGCGCCGAACTTGTAATTCAGGATCGAACCGCCGTTGAGCGTCAGCGAGCCGACGTTCAAGGTGCCGATCGAGGCGCCGCCGGGGGCCACGATTCCGGCAGCGCCAGTCCCTCCCGATCCGTTGACGATCAATCCGTTGGTGATCGTGGCGCTGCCGCTAATCGTGGGGTTGCTGCCGGGGGTCGCCGCGGCCCCGCCGACCGTTACGCCGCTGGAAGCCAGCGAGATGCCCGTGGACAACATCAACGTGCCGCCGCTGACGATCGTCGGACCGGTGTAGGTCTGCGAGGTCGAGAGGGTCATCGCACCGGTGCCGGCCTTCGTGAAGCCGCCGCCGCCGCTCAATACGCCGGAATACGCCGTCGTCGAGTTATTCCCGCCGGCGGTCAGGTTGACGGCGGCGGGGGTGGGAGTAGCAATGTCGGCCAGCGCTAGGTTCCCAGAACCGGCGAGAGCGCCGAATGTGGCCGATCCCAGCCCGCTGGTAAACAGCACGCTATTCGATTTCGTAATGTTGACAGTGCTATTCTGAAGCGCTAATGGGTTTCCGACAAACAGCGTGGGACCCCCGGCTGGATTCGCCGTGATGTTCGTGGGGCCATTGAAGGTGTCGGCGCCGGTGAGGGTCAAACTACTGCCGCCCCCAACGCTGCTATCCAAGAGCGTCAGACCGCCATCCGTCCCCGTCCCGCCATGGAGCAAGGGCTGGGAAATGGTGATGCCGAAACTGTTGAGATCAATGATAGCGCCCCCCGCCATGACGTTGGAGGCGGTCAGGGCCTCGATGTGAGTGTGAACCGCAGGCCCGGGAGGCGTTGCCAGCGTTGGGTTATTATTGACGATGTCGGGATTGCCGGCGCCCATGAAGATGGGGAGCGCGGTCGTGGGGGCACCGTTGACGCGCAGCGTGCCGCCGTTGAAGTTGAACGTGCCGGTCCCGCCGTCATTGACCTTGAAGATGGCCGCCACATTGAGCACGCCACCCGACAGATTGTAAACCCCAGCGCCCGAGGCGGTGTTGTTGCCGTTGAATCCAATGCCAGATATCACTGTTCCCTGTACGATGTTAGGGTCTGGCGCGGTGATCGGCGTATTCAAGGCATTGACGGTGCCACCCGTCTGATTGAAGGTCCCGGGGCCGCTCCAACCCATCTGGATGACCTCATTGCCCGTGGCGGTGCCCCCGTGCATGGCGTTGCCCCCTTCACTATAGGGCGACGTCAAACCCGCGTTCAAGGTGCCAGCGCTGAGGTTGTAGACACCGAGGCCCGTGTCGCCGATGCTGACGTCGTTGTCCACGTTGACGGTCGTGTTGGCGGTGGTCTGATTGTAGGTTCCGTTTCCGTTGCCGGCGGTGCCGGCCATGATTCGCGCCGCGTTGAGCACCGACGGAGATGCCACGGTGCCGGAGATGTTGTATTGGGCGATGCCGCCGCCGTTGCCGTTGCGGACCCAGTTCGCGTTGACCGTGCCGCCGGTCTGGTTGAAGGTGCCGGAGGCCAGAGGAGCGGAACCATTGCCGTCGTTGATGTCCATGCTCTGCAATTGGCTTTTCATGGTGACGGCGGAGTATACCGTGCCGCTGAGGTCGTCGAGCACGCCACCGCTAATGTTGTACGTGCCCTGGCCGTTGTCGAAGCCGACGCGGAAATTCCCGTTGTCGTTAGCACCTCCCGCGTAGAGAGGTCCGACATTGACCGTGCCGCCGGTCTGGTTGACGACGCCGGTCGAATGGTCCTGGCCGATCCAGAAGGAGCGCGTGGCGACGGTTCCCGTGCCGCTGATGTTGAACGTGCCGCTGGTGGTGATGCTTCCCCGGCCGACCATCAGCCAGTTCTGGGAAGTCACCGTGCCCCCGCTCAAGTTGTAGACGCCAGTGCCGCCGTCTCGACCGATGGCAGTCCAGTTGTTGTTGTCCGTTTGGAAGTTTATCGTGCCGCCGTCTTGATTCACCGTGCCATGGCCCCCCTGGCCGATATTGGCGTCGCCATTGGGATTGTTGATGGTGCCGCCGTGAATATTCATGACGCCGACGCCATTACTGCCGTCGGCGACGTGCAAGTCATGAATATTGGCCACGGCATTGCCGCTAATGGTAAACGTGCCGTGACCGTTGTCTGCAACAACCAACCCACCCGCTGGCCCGGAATTCAACACGGAGTTGCCGGTCATGGTCATGATGCCCGTGCCGTTTTCGCCGACGCGAATGGTGTCGTTGGGACTTTCCAGATCGGCCGTCCCCGACATGTTATAAGTGCCCGTATCGCCCGAATTTCCCACGGATTGGCCGAGCCGAAACCAGCCGTTGCCGCCGCCTGCCCCCGTGCTCAATGTTCCGGCCGTTTGATTGAGCGTGCCGCTGCCCGTCGAGGCCGTACCGGGAGGATTACGATTCTGTCCATCCGGACCAATGTAGATTCGATTCATCAGCGGGTTGGTAAGCGTTCCCGTGATCGTGGCGGTCAGACCGTTGTCGACGTCGGCTGTGTCGCCGGTCCCAGGCAGAGTGCCGGTTGTCATCGTGTTGAGGTCGGTCCAATTGTTCGGGTCGTTCCAGTCGGTACTCGTGCCAACAGGCGTGAACTCAAACGTGTCGGCCAAAACCGTGCCGGCCGAGGCCAGGCAGAGCGCGGCAACGGCAATCGCGATTGGACCGCAGGTGCAGAATCGCCGAACAGAAACACTAAGGCAACGACGAGTGGTCGAGGAAGATAACATGGACACTCTCTCTCGGGCTTGGGACGGTGAATGCAATGTGCTTAAGAGGACTATCTATAGGAAATAGTGGAACCAATTCCAAACGATGCTGAGACCATTCCAAGGGCCCGCATCACAAGCGCGAGAAGGCGCGCCTGCCGCCTATAGGTCTCCCAGCGAGACGCATCTTCGCTGAGCCGACCCCAAAAAACCAACTCTCCGCAACCGATGGATTATCGATTGCCGCTTCCCGAAAATCACGCCCCGCTTGTTGTAAAACTTAAGGCGCGAGCGCAAATCCTCAAGTCGCTATCACAAGAATGTAACCAGCGGCTACAAATACTGCAAGGAAATTGTTAGTGGAATATTCGCCGGCGGATCGCCCTCCTTCCGCAGCGGGGAGCGGATTCGAGGAATCCCCAGCGCACCAGGGAACGAGGCTTTGATTCGGTTTCCAGCACAGGAGATACGACAACCGATCGCCGGTCGTCTCCGTCGGAAGTTCAAGGATTTCCGCTGGCGCGGCCGGCCGGCAAAATCGCCCCCGCCGATGACGAAAATCGACAGTTTAATTGCGTGAAGTTCGACTCGGAGCCAATCCAAAACGGCGTGCGGCGTGGGGGATTGTCCCCTTCTCGCCGCCGGATTTGTTAGGCACGCTCAAGGTCGCCGGGGTTGGTGATAGGGGAAGCCGGTTTCATAGAAGTGCTTGATTTGGTCGCGTAACGCCGTTGCCAACTCGTCTCGGTTCGATTGGCCGACTGCCAAATCGAGCGCCCGCTCGGCAATTTCGACGGCCTTGGGGTATCGGCCCACCTCGGCTTCGGCGGCGGCCAGCGTCGCGAGGGTTTCCGGATTCTGCCCGCCGGTGAGCTGCACGGCTCGTTGGGCCAATTCAACTGCCTCCACGCCGTCCCGGAGCGAATCGTCGGGGTCGGTCGCAAGCGTCCAGGCCAATTGGTCGAGAATCGCCGGATAGTTCGGCTGCAAGCGAACGGCCTGACGCCAATGGTCGATCGCCTCGCGAGTCTTTCCTTGGCTGTCGAGCAAGCGCCCCAGATGGATGTGGACCTCGGCGGAATTCGGCTCGATGGCCAATGCCCGTTGGTAATGGGCGATCGCGTCTTCGGTCGTCCCCTCGAGCGCGAGAATCCCCGCCAGCTTGCTGTGGGCATCGGGCGACCGCGGATCGATCTCGAGGGCTCGGCGAGCCTGCACTTCGGCGGCGGCGAGCTTCCCCTGGCGGGCCAATAAGCCGGCGAGGTTCGCGTGGGCGGGCGCGTGGTCGGGCTTGAGCAGGATGGCCGCGTTGATTTCGGCCATCGCTTCGACGAGCTTCCCTTGCCAGCCCAGGAGTTCGCCCAAGGCGTTATGGGCCTCGGCATAGTCGGGCTTGAGGCGCAGGGCATCACGGTATTGGCCGATCGCCGTATCCGCCTGGCCGCGTTTTGCCAACGCCAGGCCGAGATTGAAATGGGCCTCGGCATAGTCGGGCCGCGCCCGAATTGCCTGCTTGAACAGCCCGATGGCCTCGTCCAGACTGCCGCGCAGCGCCAATTCGCTTCCTAAGTTCTGATAGGATTCCGCGGCGCTCAGGTCGTTTGGATCGATTTCCAGCGCACGCCGGTATTGAGCGATCGCCTCGTCGCTCCTTTTCTTATGAGAAAGGGCACAGCCGAAATTGCAGTGAGCCCGAGGATTGTTGGGCCGTTTGTTCACTGTGTCTTGCCACATTGCAAGCTCCGAGCGGTAATCGTGATTGCGAACGACCGTCGTCCAGGCCAACGCGACAATCGCCGCGAAAACGACGGCCGCCGGCGCCAATCGCATCGCCAATCCAGTCGCCCGAAGCCGAGACCACAAGCGATACGCTCCCAGGACTACAAGCGCCGCGAGCGGCGCGAGCGGCAAATACATGCGATGCTCGAAGGCCGCGTCGAGAATCGGAACGAAGCTCGACGTGGGGGCCAGAATCAGAAAAAACGCCGCGGCGCAGAACCCCAGAGCCGGCCGCTTGGCCAGCGCCCATCCGGTCAGACCGAGCAGCGTGAGGATTATCAGCGCCGGCGGTACGATCTGCCCGAGCGTGCGTGCCGGGGGAAGATCGTAGGCGAAGCACAGCGAGTCAGGCCAAAACGCCAACTGCAAATACATGACGATCACTTGCGGCTCGGTGATCAGATACGTCCAGGGAGTGAACCGCCGAGTGTGCAGGCCGGTCGTGGCGTCGTGGAAATTCGTCCAGAGGAGCACCCAGACCACGACGCCCCACGTCGCGAAGATAGCGGCATACAGTCCCCACCGCTCCGCGAAGGCCCGCCGCAACAAGCGACTCCAATTCTTTGAGTGGCCAACGCCCGCCGCCGAAGCCCACGACGAGCCTCCCTCTCCCTCTGGGAGAGGGCCGGGGTGAGGGGAACCCGCATTCGACCCGACAACCGCGCTCAAGAAAATAACGTCATAGAGCAGTATCAGAACTGGCGCGGTAAACATCACTTCCTTGGTCGCCATGCCGAGCAAACAGTTGGCCACGGCGGCGACGTACCACAGCGTCCGCCGCTGCGGCGAGCGATCGTCGCTCGTCGCGCCGCGAATCACGCAGTAAAGCGTTAGCAGATAAAACAGGCCAACGAGCGATTCGGCCCGCTGAATGACGTAAGTGACCGCTTCCGTCTGGAGCGGGTGGACGACCCAGATGAGCGCCACGGCCGCGGCCAAGGGTGTCGCGACGGCGCCGAATTGATCCTTCAACCGCGGCAGGATCAACGTCCGCCGCACGATTCCGAACAGAACCAGTGCGGCTGCCAGGTGAATCGCCAGATTGACGGCGTGATAGCCCCAAACGTTGACTCCGCCCAGCGCGTAGTTCAACGCCAGCGACAAGCTGACGATCGGCCGGCCGCCGACGCGCGCGGCATCCACCGGAAAGAGCACGTCGCTAATCGGCCATAAATGGCGAATCGTCGTGTTTTCGACAATCCATCCCTGATCGTCGAACACGAACGCCCCCTCGAAGCTGTTGGCATAAGCGGCCAGCGCCGCCAGCGAAATCGCACCGACGGCCAGCAGCGTCGCTCGGCGAGACCAGGGAGGTCTTTCGCCTAGAGGTCGAGAAATAACGGATGGTTCAACAGCCGTCAGCGGGCCGTTCGACGAAGGCAATTCGTCTATTTGGCCACGCTCCGGCGAAATGGTCAGGTTGGACCCGTCTGTTCCTCCCATACTTCCAAGTTAGCATGGCGGATGGAACGAGCCAAATACGTACAGGCTCAACTCGACGTTCGAGCCAGTTTCGGTTGGTCCGCGGCGGCCGCAGTATATTTGGCCGCCTCGGCCACCAGTTGCTCGAGTTCAGCGAAGCTCACCGGCTTCGTCATGTGGCGATTGAAACCGAGTTCCAGTGCGCGGGTCTTGTCCTCGGGCTGTCCCCAGCCGGTCAGCGCGACGAGATAAATCGATCGGCCCCAGGCCTGTTTGCGAATTCTCTGGGCGATCTCGTAACCGCTCATCTCCGGCAGGCCGATGTCCAATAGCGCCAACTCGGGCTGCAGCATCTCGCTGGCCTCGATGGCGGCCCGGCCGTTGTAGGCAATGTGAACGTCGTGCCCCATCCGCCGCAGGAGCAGCGCCAAGCTGTCCGCCAAATCCTTGATGTCATCCACGACGAGCACCCGGCACGGCCTCGCCATCGGCTTGGACGCCGCATCGTTGTGTTCAACCCGCGCCGGCGCCGGAGGCGCCGCGAGCAGCGGCAAGCGCACGGCAAACTCACTCCCGCGGCCGGTGCCGTCGCTACGAACATCAACCCGGCCGCCGTGCAATTCGACCAGCCGTTTGACGAGCGCCAGACCAACGCCAAGCCCGCTTCCGCTTCGCCCCGGCGACCGTTCGACCTGCGTAAACAATTCGAAGACATGCGGCAACATCGGGCCGGGAATACCGATCCCCGTATCGCGAATCGAAATCACCACGTCGCTCCCCTGGCGCGCCGCCTCGAGCCGGATGCTGCCGCGGGCGGGCGTGAATTTCGCCGCGTTGTTCAGCAAGTTCAGAAACACTTGCGTCAATCGGACAGGATCCGCTTCGATAGGGAGCGGCTCCGGCGGCAGGACAACCGTCAACCGCTGATTCTTTTGGTCGATGAGCGGCCGGCTGGAATCCACGGCGTTGGCGACGATCGGCGCCAAATGGGTGCGCTCCTTATGGAGCGCGATCTTGCCGCGGGTGATGCGCGAAACATCCAGCAGATCGTCCATGAGCCGCGTCATCTGTTGGACCTGCCGCTCGATTACATCGTGCGCCGCGGCCACGTCGGGATCGGGCGATCCTTTTATGCGAAGTAGATCGACGGCCGTGCAAATCGGCGCCAATGGATTGCGCAGCTCATGGGCCAAAACGGCGATGAACTCATCGAAGCGATGCTTCAATTCAGCCATCTCCGTCGCGGGGCGGGTCGCGGACGTGTCCGGCTCGGCCGGCGTCGGATCGTCGAAATCAAGAGCGCTCATGGCCAATTATGCGAACTCGGCATAAAAGGGGGACTTGTCGCCGGGAGGCGAGCATCGCGGATAAAGACCTTGCTATGCGGTTCGCCGGCGCGGGCGAGCATGTTCGGCAACCTGAGTGCAGTCGTCGACTCGCCGCACGCCTTCGATGTTCCGCAATAATGCATGCATCACTTGCTTGGTGTAAAACGTGGGGAGCCGTCCGCGGAGGATCAGCACGCCCGCATGGCATTCGCAACTGACGTGGCGCAGAGCCAAATACGGAGACTGCCGAAGAAGTTCGATCGCTTTCTCGGTTGTCGAACTGAACGCTCGGTTTCTTCCAAGTCCCCTCAGTGTGTCGTGCAGCGCATCGCGCAGCACCGGCGAAAACCGCTCCGCCGAAGTTGATAGATTTGATTGGTGTCGAATCGCCCCCAGCAATTCCATGATCCGCCCTCCCGGCAAAGTAATTGTGCTTGGTGTTCAAGAAATGAGACCGGATTCCCACGTCGAACCGGGAGCGGGCCGAATTGGACCAAGCTGCAATCATTCTTGAATCGCGCAATCCAGGCGAGAGCACAGCGCCACCGTCTGCCTAGCATGTTACAGGCGGAAGGGTTGCTCGCAAGTCGGGAGAACCGCCCATTTGACGTGCTGGAATTCGCTACACGGCGTTAGAGCCTATCCGAGAACCGCCGGGGACTGTCCCCTTTTGTGAAGCGGGCACCATCGTCCGATGGTCGGGAACAAAAGGGGACTGTCCCCCTCGTCTTCGTGCGGTTCTCGGATAGGCTCTTAGTGCAATTCGCCGCCGTGCTGTAGGATGGTCGAAGGCGGAAGTCCGCGGTTGGTTCGGATTTCGGCTTCAGCCGGTTTTGGGGGCCGCGAACGATGGCTAAGAAAAAGAGCCGGTCGCCGATCGGGGAGCGCAAGAGAGCAAAGCAGTCGCTCGAAACGCCCCCAAGTGAGCAACGCCCCGTCGCGCCGGCCGCGATCAAGAAAGCCGAGCAGGCCGCCGATCGCCCGGCCGCTGTCGTCGGAGTCGGTGCATCGGCCGGCGGATTGGACGCCTTCCGGCAATGGTTTGCCGCCATGCCGTCCGACACCGGCATGGCCTTTGTACTAATCCAGCATTTGGATCCCAACCATCCGAGCCTGACTGCCGAATTGCTGAGCAAGCAAACGAAGATGCCCGTCGTTCAAGTGACGGATGGAATGCACATTCTGCCGAACCACGTATTTGTCATCCCGCCCAAGACCTATTTGACGATCCGCGGCGAGACGCTGCACCTCACCGAGCCGCTCGAGCGCCGCGGGCTACGGGTGCCCATCGAGATCAATCAACCGCCGATGGCGATGGAAACGATTCGCGACATTAGCAACCGGAAACGCCTCGAGCAGCAAATTGCCGAAATTGCCGAGCAAGAGCGGCAGACTTTGGGCCGAGAATTGCACGACACGATCGGTCAGCAGCTCAGCGGCCTGAGCATGATGGTTGCGACCCTCAAGGAGCAAGTCGGCGACGGTTCGGTCCACGCCACGGCCATCGACATGTTGTCAGCCATCGTCGAGCAAACCAAGCAACAACTCCGCGGTCTTGCCAGGGGGTTGGTCGCGATTCCGATCGACGCGAAGGGGCTGCCGGCGGCCCTGCGCGACTTGGCCATCGAGGTCACCCAGTTGTATAAGATCAAGTGCCAATTTGATTGCCTCGACGACGTCGCACTCGACGACGACTTTGCGGCGACGCAGTTGTTCCTGATCGCGCGCGAGGCGGCGAACAATGCCGCGAGGCACAGCCATGCCCGACAAATCGTCATTGAACTCGATGACCATGACGGCCTGCGGACCTCAGTGCGCGACGATGGTCGGGGAATGCCGGCGAAAACCAGCGGTGCGTCAGGAATGGGCTTGCGAATCATGGAGCATCGCTGCGGCCTGGTTGGCGGAACATTGAAGATCGAGGCGGCGCCCGGTGGTGGGACGGTTGTGAGTTGCCGCTTGAATCGTGAGCGCGAACGCGCATGACGAGACCTAAAAACCGCGCCGCCGAATCCAAGCAGCCGCTCGCCCCCAAGGCCCGCGTGTTGATCGTCGACGACCATGAATTGGTTCGGCAGGGTCTGCGCGCCCTGATTTCGAGTGACCCCGGTTTGGAGGTCTGCGGCGAAGCGCCGGATCTGGCGAACGCCATGCAATTGGCCCGCAAATGGAATCCCAACATCGTGGTCGTGGACGTTTCGCTAGGCGATACCAATGGACTCGACCTTGTCCGATTGCTTCGAAAACATTGCCCGGACTCGAAGACGATCGTCTCCACGATGCACGAAGAGAAGGTCTACGGCGAGCGCGCCTTGCGAGCGGGGGCACATGGTTACGTATGCAAGCAAGACCCGGCGGGGACGGTCTTGAAGGCCATTCGTCAGGTGCTCGACGGCAGGCTCGCCTTCGGCGAGGAGTTGACGAATCGCGTATTGCAGCGCGCGATGAACGAACATGGGCAAGTCGAAGAATCTCCCATATCAACCCTTTCCGACCGCGAGTTGGAGGTGTTTCGATTGATCGGACAGGGTTTAAAGGCTCACGAGATCGCCAAGCGGCTTCATGTCAGCCCGAGCACACTCGATACCTATCGCAGCCGCTTGAAGACCAAGCTGAACGCCGGAAGCGGCGCCGAACTCACCCGCCAGGCCGTGCAATGGGTGCTGGAGAATCCCTGATTTCGTTGGGCTTGTTAAATGGCGAAAGCCTCGAAGACTGGTGAATCTCGCTATTTGGCAGCCCGTTTCGAGCCATAATCTGGAAAATTCTTTGTCGGGCTGTTGACATGGGGCAGCCGATGATTACAATCTCGTATCCCTGGAGGAAGCAGCCGGTTCTGCTAGCTGCATCCATCGTCCGGGGATTTTTATTCGACTCCACTGTAAAGCTTCAAGTGGGTGGAGTTCTAGGAAGTCGCGGCTGAGTGATTCTATTCAGCCCATCCTCTTCCAAGTGCGATCTTTGACAATTCGGTAGTTGACTTCTTTAAGTTTTAGCCAGCACAAGAACTGTGATCTGGCGATTCTCGCGGCTATTCCTTCGGGAATGGCTGGCTGGGGTCGCCTTCCATGTCAGACCTGTTTTAGGTTTGTTCGGCTATTAACCCGTGCGGTCGGCGCAAGTTGGCCGTGCGGAAAAGCGTAAACAAATTGAAGGGTTTGATTCTGGCTCAGAATGAACGTTGGCGGCGTGGATTAGGCATGCAAGTCGAGCGCGAACCCCGCAAGGGGGGAAAGCGGCGAAAGGGACAGTAATATGTAGGTACCTACCCTCGGGTCCGGGATAGCTGCGGGAAACTGCAGGTAATACCGGATGACATCTCCGGATCAAAGGTGTGATTCCGCCCGGGGAGGGGCCTGCATCCTATTAGCTTGTTGGTAAGGTAACGGCTTACCAAGGCCATGATGGGTAGCGGGTGTGAGAGCACGACCCGCGTCACTGGGACTGAGACACTGCCCAGACACCTACGGGTGGCTGCAGTCGAGGATCTTCGGCAATGGGCGCAAGCCTGACCGAGCGACGCCGCGTGCGGG
>DASZFO010000166.1 GCA_035939775.1 Pirellulales bacterium
GGAACCACACCATATATCTATGCCTACTTCGCGGCTGCGGATCGTTGCTAGCTTTGCCAGCACTCTCATGGAGGATCTTTTCGTGGACGAGTGCGTCTGAAGTTCCCGTACACTCATGCCCGCGATTCTACCCGACCTCGCGTGAGAAAAGCGCCGATGACGGCTCTCGTCGTCGCCGTAATCAGGCAACCCGGTTTGCCCCGCCGTCGCCGTCGATGCCGGCGGGGCCGCTGATATTGCTAGCAGTTGCCAATTGCCGACATTCCAACAACGGCCGCTTGGAATTCGGACCATCGACCGGCTGAAATCTGCTAGGCTTCCGCGATGAACAACATCCCAGCTAAATCCGTCAGTGAAAGGATATGCGATCTGATCCGCCGCCAAGACGGCAAACTTGGCTGGCACGAAATCGCGGCCGAAGTCGGTGCTGATGCGTTTGCGGAACGCGACGAGATCTTTGTTGAACTTCGGGCGCTCGAACGCCGTGGAGTCGTTCGTCGTCAGCATGGCGACGGGGATGCGCGATATTGGATCGTGTGGCCGCGTGTTCGCCGCGGCTAGCTCGATGCTTTCGCCCGCCTCCGGCCAGTGAGACCTCCCCGTCACGCCGCCTTCGCCTGCCGCGGCGCTCCGACCGCCACGACCCGCAAGACGCGGCGGTCGTCGCCATTGAACCTGATCTGCCCCGAGCTGGCCATCCAAACGGCCCGCACGCCCGCGAACTTGAACTCGCGGCCGACGTAATAGCCGGCCAGCGTCAGCAGCGACTCGGCGTCCGCCGGCCCTAGATCACGGAGCGTGCGTCGAACGAGATCGCGGATGGACTCGGTGCTGGGTTCCATCGGGGCGGCGGCTCCAGGGGTGCTAGCAAAAGACCGGCGACATGCTGGCGGCGCGGATTCGCCGCGGCCAAACAGCGCCGATGAAAATGATCTCCGCAGCTTCAGCGTGAAAAGCCACTGACGGCGGGTCGAGAAGGCAAACCCCCTCTGCATGGGTGTATCAATCCATTTATCGGTTTTCCGGTTTGAGCCGGTTCAGTCGGAGCAGGCCCGACGGCGCAAAAAAAAGTCCACGGCGCATTCTCATGCGCCGTGGACGTCGATCATCTACAGCTCGATCGCCTCGACCTCCGCCACGAACCGTGCCGCGTCGTCACGGAGAAACGCCGATACGACCTTGAACACGGCATCGCTAAAGCCGCCGACATTCAGGATATCGGTCCGATCCGGCGCCTGCGTCGTGACGAACGGCTGCACGTCGATGCAAACCAGCTTCGGACCCGTAAGGCCCTCGCCGTGCAGGCGAACCTGGGTAGCCACAAACGCCTGCCACTCGGTCAGCACCGCCGTTGAGCCGTGCCGGCCTGAGCCGATCCAGCTCTCGTTGTCGCTGACCAGCACGCAGCCGACGAACCGCTTTCGCGGCCAATCGCGATTGGCCTTGGCCAGCGGAAGCGAGCAGTTCGTGCCGCCACCACCATACTTGGCCAGCCGCTCCGCGAGGCTCAGGATAGTGTCCTGAGGATCAACGTGGGCCTCGTGAACGAGGTTGTCAAACGGCACGACGATACTGTCCGGATTCCGGCGCAGTATGGCTGCAGCAAACAGCGCTGCCACATCGACACAGCGCATGCGGCTCGTCGCACCGCGACCGCGGCGGCCAGTGACTGCTGAATGCATTGAGCCAGAGACATCCAACCCGATCAACACCGGTCCCGGCAACTCCGGCACGTTTCCGCAAGCGATCTCCGCCGCCTTGTGCAGTGCGGCCTTGATCTTCTGCGAGACCTCGTCGGATGCGTTCAAGTACGCGGCCAGGAACTGAAACGAGAACTGGCGCGAGCGGCGGATTTCGTCTGCATCCTCGATGCGACCGGCGACGTAATCCACCATCTCGGCCCCTTCCACACCAGCAAAGACGCCGTGCCGAACGAGCGTATTAAGATTCATCCGCAGCGCCTGCGGACCCATCTTGCGGGCAATCGCCTGCCAGACCGGTGGACCCTTAGCCGCATCGGCGAGCAGGTCCCAGCGAACTTCCAGGTTCTGCAGAATCTCGACCTGCGCTTCGACCGTTTCAGCCTTGCGATAGGCGGTCAGCGCCTGGACCTGCCGCGGCAGATCGTCCTCGGTGGCCGGTGCCCACTTGGCCGGTTCCTTGTCCGTCAGCCAGCCGAACAAGGCGCGGCGCGGGTTGTCCTGCGGCGTCGGCCGGGCAAGGCGCAGCACGTCGCGCAGGCTCGGGTCGTTGCCGATCGAGGCTGAGAGCAACCGCTCGACCGAAGCTCCGTTCAGCCAGCGCTGAAATGCACTCTGCATGGCGTGCGAGAGGCTATTGCGACCGAACTGCCCAGAGCGCAGCATTTGGAACATCGTGCGCAGCACACGGCCGTTATCCACGACGCGATCGAACGCCCGGTGAAAGAGCACTGTGTCGCGCTTCGACAGAATCAAGAGCAGCGCCGCCGGCATGTCCTTCATCAAGGCCCGCTCGCGGGCATAGACCGCCAGCTTGGCGAGGAACGAGTTGTCGTCAACCTCGGCCGCAAGTGCCAAAAGCTGGGCAAGCTGATCGTCCGCATCGGCGTAGTAAGTGCCGTTGAAACAGCCCGTGGCCGCCAACTGTGCCAGCGCATGCTTGGCCGCCAGGCGATAGGCCGCACCGCCCGCCTCGTTGCGCGCATCCGCGCGGCGGAACAGGCTCTTGACGCTCGAAAACAAAGTCTTGTTGGCCATCTTCGGCCTCCTTCCAAAAAATGTGGTCCGACGAAGGTTGAGCAGAGTTGCCAATACCGTGAGGTACTGGGAGGCTCCCACCTCCCACGGCATCACGGCCCAGGCCAAAGCCTGGACCGCCTTGGTGGATGGAATCCACTCGGTCAGTCGGACTACGGGTTAAAAAAACGCGCCGGACGAAACAGTTGCACAGAATTCGGCCCGGAATCCACTTCAATCAGTCGGGCCGTCGAGAATCGAACTCGAAAAACCATGTACTCCGCGCCGGCAGTCGGGCGTGTATTCAAAGACCGACGAGGTGTTGATCAGAGACTTACGGTGCTCTGCCATTGAGCTACGGCGCGACGAGACGGTCGTCAATGGCGCCGGCGGGACTCGAACCCGCAACCCCCGGCTTATGAGGCATGTACTCCGATTCGGCAGTCGGTTTGTTTGTATTGAAGGCGACGAAGTTATGGTCAGAGGTTGAACTGAGCTACCGTGAGCCTCACGAAAATCAATCTCACGGGCGGGACTCGAACCCGCGCCTCGTGCCGACGTCGGCACGCGCTCTCGCCATGTACTCCAGCCGGCAGTCGCCCTTGTGTTTGTCGTCGATGTGAAATGCCCGACGAAGTGTTGCCGAGACATCGTGCCTTGCGGCACACCTTCACAGGGTGTTGATGTAGTCCCGACGGTCAGTTGGGCTTGATTCAATGACCATCCAACGAGGAATTGGTTCGGACAGCATTTTTCCGATGTAGTCTGAACCGGCAGTCGGAGGGTCGAGAGACGCCGGTGGGAGTCGAACCCACTTCAAACCGCTCTGCAGGCGGTTGCCGTGCCGTCTGGCTCCAGCGTCAGTTTTTGGTCAATGTCCTCGCCAGGAATCGAACCTGGCCTTCGACCTTCGCAGGGTCGCGTGCGAAATCCGGCACACTCCGAGGACAGATATATTCGTCACCGCAAGCGCCTTGCCGAGGAATCGAACCCCGTCTTGCAGTTTCGAGGACTGCCGTGCTGATCCGGCACACTCGCAAGGCGATGTCGCTTTAGTTCAACACAATATCCCGACCTGGAGTCGAACCAGGACCTGGACCTTCGGAGGGTCCAATGCGATCCGCTACACCATCGGGACCAATCGACCATCAAGAGCCGACGACTGGATTCGCACCAGCATCAACCGGTTTACAAGACCGGCGCCTTTCTCAGTCGAGCCACTTCGGCATTTCCAAACAGCACGAGTGCGAGGAGTCGAACCCCGTGGGGCGGTTTTGGAGGCCGCTTGCTCTCCCAGGAGCACACTCGTGTAAATCCCCGGCCGGTCGTTTGTCCCGGCCGGGGCTGCTGGCGTCACGACTACTTCTCCAGCGTGACGTTCCAGTACGCCTCGCTGACAAACCGCGACCAGCTTTCGATCCGCACACTTTCGCGGGCGTACATCGGCTTCCAGGTCGGCCGCACCGGCAGCTTGCGGAGCTTCATGCCCGCCTGCCGCGGCATCCGATCGGCCTTCCGCTTGTTGCAAGCGATGCAAGCCAGCACGCAGTTCTCCCAGCTCGACTGGCCACCCCGCGAGCGCGGCACGACGTGGTCGAGCGACAGCTCTTCGCTACCCGGCTGGGCGCCGCAATACTGGCAGGTGTAATGATCCCGCTTGAAGATATTGCGGCGGCTGAAGCTGACGGCGGCACTCGGCAGCCGGTCGTAGTCAGCCAGCGCGATCACCTCCGGCACCCGCAGCCGCTGCCGCACGGACTGGATGAACAGGTCGCCCTCGCCCGGCGCGATCGTTGACCAATCGGCCCAGGTGTAGAGCTGGTAATCATCCGGATCGACAACCCGTGCCGGGTCATTCCAAACCAGCACCAGCGCCCGGGCCACAGTGGCCACGTTCACCGGCTGCCAGTTGCGGTTTAGGACCAGTGTCGGACGCTGGAGTACCTTGGTCATGATCCACTTCCTTTCCACCTCAGGGGTGTCTGGGCGGAGTCGAACCGCCACCCTCTGGTTCACAGCCAGCCGTGCAGAAACCGCTACACCACAGACACCACATATATGGTCAATGCAGCGGAAGGGGCGGGATTTGAACCCGCAAGGCGGCTTGTCGCGCTCGACCGGCTTCCAACCGGGTCCCGTCGCCAATCGGGTTGCCCTTCCGTCTCTTCTTAACTTCAAATACCCCGACCAGGACTCGAACCCAGAACACCCAGTTAGAAGCAGGGGATGATCATCCATTTCACCATCGGGGCATAATCCATCTCGACCGACCCAGCGGAAGGCAAGGGAGTCGAACCCTCATCTCGACAAGCGAGAACCGCCTTAGCAAAGCGGCCCGGCCAACCGTATCCGGCTACCTTCCGTTTCTTCCTTTCAGTGGACCCACCGAGAGTCGAACTCGGATCTCCAGACTGCCAGCCTGGCGTCGTCCCGTTGGACCATAGGCCCGATTTTTCGTAGTGGACCGCCGGGGAATCGGACCCCGATTTCCTGCTTGCAGGGCAGGCGTCTTTCCGTTGGACCAGCAGCCCCCAGTGTTTGTTTGTTGCTACCGCCCTCCGCTCGGCTGACTTAGGTCAGCCGTGCTCAGTTGCTCGTCCGGGAATTGAACCCGGTCTTCCTCCTTACCGAGGAGGCGTGCTGCCGAAACACCTACAGACCGCAGTCATCCAATTGATCCCGGATGGCATCGAACCACCGTTCTCCTGGTTGTCACCCAGGCGTCTTCGCCGCTGGACCACGGGATCGGATTGTTATCGCTCAAGTAGCCGAGGTGGGAGTCGAACCCACAAAGTCACGAGGCTCTCTACCTCGCCGCTTTTCCAGTTTGCGTACCCGGCCATGCGGCGCGCCTGCCACAGCCGCGCCAAGTTGCAGGTCCGGGTGTCGCACCCGGCGCTTGGAGCTTATGAGACTCCACTGAGCACTGGCTCACCTGCGTCGATTCGTTTCGAGTGACCAAGGGGAGAGTCGAACTCCTACGCCTTTGTTATTGGCACGACGTTCTGGGCATCGCGCCGACCAACCTTCGGTCGGTGCCCGCCAGTTTCACCGCTTGGTCATGTTGGTTAGTGGCCCGTGCGGGAATCGAACCCGCCCTTGCGGCGTGAGGGGCCGCCGTCCTGAACCGATAGATTAACGGGCCGAAACGCAATGGGTCGTGAAGGAATTGAACCTCTCGTCGTCCACCTCACTGTTTTGCGACAACGGCTTTACAGGCCGCCGTGAGGAACACGACCCGACAAGTGGCACAGGCGGGAGTCGAACCCGCAGTCACCAAGGTTTGAGCTTGGCCGCTTTGCCGGTTTGCGTACCGTGCCATTTTTCAAAAGGCGTCCCCGACGGGATTTGAACCCGTGATCTCCTGCTTGACGGGCATCCGCCATGGCGAGGCAGTAGGCTGCCGCTACATCATGGGTGCCATGAATCCTGATCGAATTGTCAAAGAGCCAGAGCACCGGGTGGGACTCGAACCCACGTCGCCGCATTTCGGGTGCGGGATCCTCGCCGCTGGACGACCAGTGCTTTCAATCGCCATTCTGTTTTCAGTGGGACCAGAGGGACTCGAACCCTCACCGACCTGGTTAAGAGCCAGGCATGCTGCCGCTAGCACCTTGATCCCGTTGCTGGTTTTTCGTTTGCTGCGCGCAAAGTGGGCGCGGAGGGAGTCGAACCCTCGACCTGGTCCTTATAAGAGACCTGCTCTCACCGCTGAGCTACGCGCCGTCGCTGAGGCCAGAATTCTCTAGCCGAGTGGGGCCGAAGGGAGTCGAACCCTTACCTTCCCGCTTAAAAGGCGGAAGCGCTGCCGTTACGCCACGACCCCGAGGATGGAGTGGGCGTATGCGTTTGAGCCGAAATGTGCGCCGCATTGTTGTTCTCCTTTTTCCGCAATGTAGTCCGGGGTGGAGTTGAACCAACCGCCGACGACATATCAGATCGCCATGCTTCCCTTACAACACCGGACCGCAATCGGGACGGTGGGAGTCGAACCCACGCTCTCGTGCTCCCAGGGCACGCGGGCCACCGTTGCCCCACATCCCGAAGTGTTTTGTTCCTCAGTAGCTCGTATGGGAATTGAACCCATCTCTCCGCCTTGAAAGGGCGGGATCCTCGAACCGATAGACGAACGAGCCGCAATGATCTCGCTGCCAGTGGGTCGGGAGGCGCTCGAATCCTCGTCTCCTGGTCTTCAGCCAGGCGCTATACCGTCTCAGCTACCAACCCGCGAATGCCGTCCAAAAAGCCAACGAAAAAAGCCCGGCGTCGCTCACGACACCGGGCCTTCAAGTTGTTGGCATACTTGGTGTTGGCCGAGCGTCACAAGCGCAAGGGGAGCGACGTATTACCCGCGGCGGGCGCGGAGTAAAACCTCGCTATGCATTCTTGGATCGAACTCAGCCGTAACCAAACCATGGGAACCTCGTATCCGGAATAACTGATGCCAGTAGACCTGATCTGCCGGCTTGCAGATCGTACGTCGTCGATTCAACACATTAGACGCCGCTGGGTGCCGGGAGGTTCACAAGATTTCTTCGGCGACCTCGGTTTGACGAGCGACGCCGGCACGCTCGGCAACCCGCGCCCGATCGTGGATTGCTAGCTCGGCTTGAGCGATTCCATGAAGGCGTGCAACTCCTCTGCGGTCGGCAGCGAAGGCTGAGCACCGAGTCGAGTCGTCGAGAACGCCGCGGCCAAACACGCTTTCCGCACAGCCTCTACCGGCGACAGCCCTTGGCCCAGCGCCCAGGCAAGGGCGCCGTTAAACGCGTCGCCCGCAGCGGTGGTATCGACGGCATCCACGGGCACGCTCGGAATAAGCACAATGCCGTTCGGGCCGGCCAGAAGCGCGCCCTGGGCACCCAATGTAACGATGACATGCTTCGCCCCGGCGACGAGCAACTGCTCGGCTGCGCTGCGTGCTGTCACCTCGTCGTTTACGGCAAGACCCGTCAATTGGGCCGCCTCGGCTTCGTTGGGCGTGAGGTAATCCACGTTGTTCAAGAGGCCGAGCGGCAACGACATCGCCGGAGCCGGGTCGAGGATGACAGTGACGCCGGCCGCGGCGGCAGTCTGTGCCGCCCGGCAGACAGTGTCTATTGGGATCTCCAATTGGAGCATGAGCACGCCGGCCGTGCGGATCTGTTCGGCGTACTGCTCGATTTCCTCCGGCGTCAGTCGGTGATTGGCGCCCGAAGCCACCGAGATCAGATTCTCTCCTTGCGTATCCACCAGGATGAGCGCCACGCCGGTCGCGCATTCCGGATCGCGAAGAATCCAGTCGGTCCGGACGCCTTCGCGGCAATAGCCGGCGATCGCTTCGTCGCCGAACGAATCCTGGCCGACCTTGGCGATTAAGGTTACGTCGGCGCCCAGTCGTGCGGCCGCGACGGCCTGATTAGCGCCTTTACCACCGGCTGCCATGATGAACCGGCCTCCGATTACCGTTTCGCCCGGCGCCGGGAGCCGAGTCGACTTGACCACCATGTCGGCGTTGACACTGCCCACGACTGTGATGCGAGGACCTTTCACGATGACTGCGAGTCGGTGAATTGAGTCGAATTACTCAGGGATAGCGAATACAGATTACTCGGGCAAGGCTGCGGATTTCTCCCCCGCGGCAAGTCGGCCAAGAATTGATCGCCAACTGGTCCGTGTAGTCGCGGCCCGAGCCGACCTAAATCGTCGCAGCCAACCAATGCTCGACCGGCGAGTCGCTGTCCGGCCGACGCGTTCGACTCAGACAAACGCGCCGATCGGCAGGTGCTTCCAACCTATCATGCCAGGGTCGGCCAAATATGCGAGCCACCAGAGGGCTGGCAGCGCCATGATTTCGGCCGGCAGGTTGCCGTCCACCAGGAATAAGTAGCGAGAGGGTCGGTTGTTCGAGTTTGCGTCAGCGGAGAAGTAGCCGTGGTGGGAATTCCGATAAGCCCTCATTTATTCTGCTACGAATTCCGGACGCGGCACCGGATTCTCCTGGGTCAATTGCTTATCGCGAACCAGCACACCCTGCGGCGTCACTTTCGACTTGAACCATACGGAGCCGACGATCGTATCTTCGATTCGGCGGTAGATTTGTTCGGACCACGCAGTCAATTCTGTATCGAAAGGAGCCGGCAATTGGCGGAGGCGGTCCGCCAATAGGCTTGGACCTTGTTCGGTGTTGAAGAGTTGCTTGAAGTATCCCGCGCCGCCCGAGTGATTGCCGAACAGTTGGCTCAGGCCATCGTAGAGATCGGCGACCTCGAACACCAACTGTTTTGCCGTCCCGACTTCTTGCAGGGACATCGCCAGAAGCGTCTTACGCGCCAGCCGATCCACAGTGAGACTGTGCTCGAATGCGAAAACGGGGTCGATCGCGTTAAGCGCGTCATTTCCTGACGTGAAGTTGGCGATGTCGGTCAATTCATATAGCAAGCGATTCACGCGATCAATATACCAACGCACCAACGCCAAACGCTCGGAGACGGGATGACCCCTTTCATGTTGAACGCGTTGGTGCGCCGCATGCTGCCACTCTGGGCCGTGGAAATCTTGAACAGCCTTAAAGAAGTCGGTCTTTTCACGGCCGAATTCTGCAGCGTTGCTGGCGATGGCGAGCCAGTCGCGCGGGTAGAGCGGTGGGCAATACTTCTCTTCAGGCTCGAATAGAAAGAGGAAATCCAGACCAACCAGACCTCCACGATAGCCGCCGACGTACGGGTAGAAGAGGCGGAAAAAGATTTCGAGCAATACCGGTGCGAGCTGAGCAATCGAGTTCGTGTGCCATTCCTGCAACGTCTGGATGCCATCGAATCCGCTCGCCGCGAGATCCTTAAGCGGTGTTTGTGCGGCAGCATACAACGTTCGCATCAGAGCGGCCGCGCAATCGTTTATGGGGTTGAAACCCAATACCGCGATCCGGCCCTCGGGGAAAAGCTCAAAAAAGCACGGGGCGACGTACTCGCGAAACAAAGGTCGGAGCCTTTGTGGTCCTGCAAGGCAAATGGCTTGGTGCAAGCGATACATTCCGCGCCAGCGCGGCGGCTTCCTGGCGTCTGACATGAGGGACAACAGAATGTCTGGTTCCGTCGTCAAGCGAGGCGAATCGACTGTCGCGAACTCAGAGTGGAAGTACGTGTCGATGAAGTCAAGTCGCTTGCCACCTAGGTCGGCATTGCGATCTAGCACATCAATTATCTCGATGGCCGGCACCAACGACCGAGCCTTCTGACGCGCTCGGCGACGCACCCACTCGCCATGAGCTTGATAATCGGCAAATCTGCTCGCAACCTCGGCAATCTGGATAGCGGTCTGGCCACTGCCAGTGGCAGGCAGAGGACCGAACTGGCGATATCCCTCATCGGCCAAGGTAATGATAGAAGACATTCGCTTTGCCCCTTTCGATCATGCCAATGCATGGCTGACTTAGGTTGACGGCGAGACTCAAACGAAGGTTCGCGGCTCGCGCCAAGAGTCAATCAATCGGATCCATTGTGCCAAGTCTGTGACTGCGCGTCGCCAAACTCCGTTGTGCCTCGGCTGGAAAGACCGACAGATTGCCAAAGGTGGCTGTAATTCACCTCTCGGGTCAATTCAACACAACGGTTTTGGCAGCCGACGCGCAATGAATTCTGGATCGCGTAAGAACTGCAATGTCGAGTGGTCGGCAGCAGTCATCATATGATCGCAGGAGCGTGTGGATTAGTGACTCTCGCCGATACTATCGCCGCGCCGATCCGTCTGGTAAGTTGCTAGCTTAATTGGTTTTAGAGGCAGAACTCTGGCTATTTGCCGGGGATGTCTTTCGTTTCAAAGCGGGCATTCAACATGCTGGGCGCGACGACAATCCGGGCGGGCAGCATTGTCCGTGGCCCCACGCTTCCTGAGCCGGTGGAGGTGCTCGCCACCGTTTCGCTCGGGGAGTCGCTGAAGATCATCGGCCGCGGGCTGAACTCCGGCCTGACTTTCGATCCCGTTCTGTCGCCGACTCAAATCGCTCAGCTTTCGGTTTCGTCAGATAGCGTTCCGTTCGACGGCGATGCTCGGCTATTTCGGCTCGGCATCGAAGCCCATCGCCTCGGATTAGCTTACGAATACGATCCCTTCTTTTCGCTGTCGATTGCCCGCGTCGATCCGTTACCGCATCAATTGGAAGCGGTCTACGGCTACTTCATGAAGCTGCCGCGGATTCGGTTTTTGCTGGCCGACGATCCGGGCGCCGGCAAAACGGTCATGGCGGGCCTGCTCCTGAAGGAACTCAAGGCTCGCGGCCTCGTGCGCCGCGTGCTGATCGTCTGCCCCGCCAACCTCACGTTCCAATGGCAGCGCGAACTCACCGATAAATTCCGCGAGAAGTTCGACGTGATCCGAGGCGACGTTCTCCGCGCCAACTACGGCCAGAATCCGTGGCAGGAAAAAGACCAGGTCATCACGTCGGTTTCTTGGGTGTCCGTCGTGGAAGACGCCCGAGAGAGTTTGCTTCGCTCCCGCTGGGACTTGGTGATCGTCGACGAAGCCCACAAGATGAGCGCCCGGTCCGAGGACCACAAGACATACGCTTACCGGCTGGGCGAAAACCTGTCGAAGATGACGGACCATTTTCTGCTCATGACCGCCACGCCGCACAAGGGCGATCCCGAGCATTTCCGGCGCTTTCTCGCTCTGCTCGATCCCGACGTATATGGCAGCATCGAGAGCCTCCAACAGGCGATGCGCGACCATGAAGCGCCGTTCTACCTGCGCCGGACGAAAGAGGCCCTCGTTACTTTTCCCGATCCAGAAACGGGCGAGGTCCGCAAGCTGTTTACGAAGCGCGACGTTCAAACGGCGGCCTTTGATTTCGACGGCGAGGAACTCGACTTCTACGACGAACTGACTCGCTACGTGGAAGATCAATCAATGGCCGCCGCCGGCGATGCATCGGCCCGCGGCCGCGCAGTCGGCTTCACAATGGCCATGCTCCAGCGCCGCATGGCCTCGTCGATCTACGCCGTCCGCCGCAGCCTGGAGCGGATGCGAGACCGTCGCGAAAAGATTCTCGAAGACCCAGAAGCCTATCGGCAGGAACAAATTGAGCGGCGCATCCCGGACGACTTCGACGACCTGACCGAGGAAGAGCAGCAGCAGATCGTCAGTCGGCTTGAAGAGGAAGTGCTGTCCGCCGACCCCGCCGTCTTGCGCGAGGAAATTGCCCGCCTCACGAAGCTTGTCGATCAAGCCAAGGGCCTTGAAGCCCGTGACGTGCAGTCGAAGCTCCATAAATTGCGAGCGGTGTTGACCGAGGAGGGCATCTTCTCCAACCCCAAGATGCGGCTGCTCGTCTTCACCGAGCACAAGGACACGCTCGACTATTTGGCTGGCGATGGCCGCGATGAACGCCCGCTTGGCAAACTGCGCGAATGGGGGCTGACGCTCACTCAGATTCACGGCGGCATGAAGATCGGCGATCGCGATACGCCCGGCTCGCGAATTTATGCCGAGCGGGAGTTCAAGGAGTCGGCCCAGGTGCTGGTCGCCACCGAGGCCGCGGGCGAGGGCATCAACCTTCAGTTCTGCTGGTTGATGATCAATTTCGATATTCCCTGGAATCCGGTTCGCCTGGAGCAGCGGGTCGGCCGCATCCACCGCTACGGCCAGGAGAAGGACTGCGTGATTTTCAACTTCGTTGCGCGAAATACCCGTGAAGGTCGTGTGCTGCAAACGCTGATCGAGCGGCTCAAGGAAATTCGGGACGACTTGGGGAGCGACCAGGTCTTCGACGTGGTCGGCACTATCTTCCCGTCGAATCAGTTGGAGAAGCTATTCCGGGACATGTATGCCCGCGTCACGGATGAACACAAGATTCAGGACCGAATCGTCCGCGACGTTAGCCCGCAGCGGTTCCGCGCGATAACCGAAAGCGCCTTGGAGGGACTGGCGAAAAAGGACTTGAATCTATCCGCCATCGTCGGCAAATCGGCCGAAGCCAAGGAACGTCGCTTGGTGCCGGAGATTGTCGAGGCGTTTTTCCTGCAAGCCGCGCCGGAGACGGGCGTGCAGCCCAAAGAAACCGCCAAGGCCAGCGGCGTGTTTCGGATCGGCAAGGTCCCGCGCAATCTCCTCCCGATCGGCGACCG
The DNA here is from genome assembly GCA_035939775.1 of Pirellulales bacterium. Lineage (NCBI taxonomy): Bacteria > Pseudomonadati > Planctomycetota > Planctomycetia > Pirellulales > Pirellulales bacterium. Next base: position 12,818 of record DASZFO010000166.1, read on the forward strand.
GCAGGAGTCGCGTTTCGGTCGGCTTGGCCGGGAATACGGCAAGATCGTCTTCAACAAAACCTTGCTGCCGAGCGATCCGTCGCTGGAATGGGTAACGCCCGGCCATCCATTATTCGAGGCGATCAGGACCGACTGCCTGGCCCGGTTCGACGACCACCTGCGCCGGGGCGCCGTGTTCTACGATCTGCATCGCAGCAGCCCGGCGCTGCTCGACGTGTTTGCGGCGTCTATTAAGGATGGTCGCGGCAACACGTTGCATCGACGGTTATTCGTAATTGCATCCTCGATATCGGGCGAGATGCAGATTCACGAGCCAACCATTCTGCACGAAGTTACACCCGCGCCGGTCGGCACGCCCACTCCCGCCAATTCTGACGTTCCCAATCGCACTCGCGTCGAGCAGTTCCTCTATCAGCGATCTTTGGAACCCTGGATTGGCACGGCGGCGCAGGACCGGTCGGGCGAAGTTGCCCGCGTCGCTCGACATGTCGCCATCAGCCTCAATTCCCTGATCGACCGCCAGCAACTCCAGCTTGGTGAGTTTCTGAATCGTCAAGTCGCTGGACAGACCACCCCGGGCCTCGACGGCATCATCGCGCAGGCCGAACTGCATCTGGACGAGTTGAACAACCGCCTGGAAAGCCGCAAGAGTGAGCTGGAACTGGAGCGTCATTGCACGATTTCCGACATCACGCACTTGGGCCGCGCTTGGGTCTTACCGCATCCCAAACGGACCAGTCCCCAGCTTGCCCCGATGGTCAACGATCCGGAGATCGAGCGGATCGCCGTTCAGGAGGCCATCCGTCACGAAGAGGCTCGCGGCTGGGTGGTCGAGAGCGTCGAGTCCGAGAACCGCGGCTTCGACTTGATCAGCCGACGCCCGCACTCCGAGGATCCCAAGACATTTGTCGAGGTGCGATTCATCGAAGTCAAAGGCCGCGCCGGCGTCGGCGTCGTGGCGCTTAGCGAGAACGAGTACCGCACTTCAGAACGGCTCAAGAGCGATTATTGGCTCTATGTGGTCTTCAACTGCGGCAGCTCGTCGCAATTGCACACGGTGCAGAATCCATCCCGGCTCGGATGGCAGCCGGTCGTCACGGTCGAGCATTATCAGATCGCTCCCGAAGTAGTCCTCCGCAACAAATGAGCACCGCGCACTTTCCCGACAATGTCATGTCCGTCATGAAAGACGCGATTATCAACGTCTTTTGGAAGAAGACGGACGTTCGGGCCCTTTTCGATCGTTGCGGCGTGCCGCGCGATCTCGTCTCAGGGCAGGATTGGACTGCGTATAAGATCCATATTGTGTCACCAGTGCTCGACAATCTGAATTCGACCCCGAAGGGACTCGGCCCCTTGCGCCAAATCCTTCAAGAGACGCTCAAGTACACCGACGGCAAGCATCTGCTTTGGTTGCCCGATGGAGAAAAGCGTCGGAAGGAAGCCGAACGGGGGTTGGAGCATCTTCGACTCCTAGTGAAAGAGTTGGACGCCGCCAAACGGACCGAGGACGAGGAGCGACAAGCCCGCCTTCGCCAGCTTGAGCAAGCAAAGGGGGGGATTGCCTTCCGAAACAAGCTGGACCAAATCAAGACGCGCTTCTACGCACTCTTTCAGAACCCGGATGCCCAAGCACGGGGTTATGGCCTTGAAGATATTCTCTACGACACGTTTGACCTGTTCGAGTTGTCACCGAGAGGGCCATTCCGTCGAATCGGCGAACAGATTGATGGAGCATTCGCACACGCTGGAGACCACTTTCTTCTCGAAGCAAAATGGCAGAAAGAGCCAGTCAATCTGGCTGACCTGCGCGATCTTGACGGAGCAGTGAGCTCCAGTCTCGACAACACGCTCGGCCTCTTTGTCTCCCTGAACGGTTTCAGCGGCGAAGCATTGACTGGCTACTCAACGGGGAACAGGCCGCGCATCATCTGTATGGACGGAATGCACCTCGTCAGCGTTGTTGAAGGGAGAATTGACCTATCCGACTTGATCGCGCGAATTCGGGACGTGGCGGTGCAGAAGAAGCGAATCTTCGTCCCCGTTGACGAGATCCTTGCTGGAAAAGTCTAGTGATGAGTTCGACTCCATACCCCAAGCGCCTGATCGAAGTCGATCTTCCGATCGCCCGCATATCGGCGCATGCTCGGCGGGAGAAGTCGATTCGGCATGGGCATATTTCGACGCTGCATATTTGGTGGGCGCGGCGGCCGTTGGCGGCGTGTCGGGCGGTAATCTGCGCGGCGCTCTGGCCCGATCCGGCTGATGAGCTTTGCCCGCCGGCGTTTCGCGAGAAGGCGATCGAGGCGATCAAGCCGTTTGCCAGCCGCGTTTGTCCGCCGAAGATCAACGAAGAAGGCGCGGCACTCCGCGAGACTGCTTCGCCGGAGAGCCTCGGCCGATGGGAAGCGATCGCCGGGACTCTTACGCTTACGGCCGACCAGCCGGCGGACATGCAAATCTTGCGGCTGGCGCTGCTCGATTTCATCGCTGACTTCGCGAATTGGGACAATTCTACGGTTCCGGCTTACTTAGAACGTGTTTGAAAAGGTCTTGATCGTCGCGGAAATAAGCAGTATTTACACGCAGCGTTTGAAACTGGAGGAACTTTTCTCGCTTCGGAGCACCTGGCATGGAAGCCGTCTATCCCACGGATTTGAGCGATGAGCAG